>JALZAW010000035.1 GCA_030948155.1 Candidatus Dormiibacterota bacterium
GCGCAGACCAGGGACCAGCAGGTAGCGGCGCTCGATGTGGGGGTGGGGGGCGTAGGGGCACAGGGCGGAGCTGCAGGCGTTCCAGCCAAAGTGATGCAGCTCGTCGCCCAGGTTTGGCATCTCAAGCTTGTTCACGACTTGGCGGTAGCTCTGGGAGCTGGGATCGACGTCGACTGTCAGGAGGGCATCAGGACTCTGGGCGGTGGGGTCGAAAGTGACCATGTAGGCCAGCGTCTCGTTGGGGGCCTCGCCGGCCAGCCGGGGCGACGGATAGAAGGTGGGGTCGGGTCGAAGCAGTGTGGCCATACGTGTCTCCCTTTCAACTCTGAGGGGTGGTTCAGGAGTACGTGCCGGCCGCACGGGCCGGCGGCGCTCTTTTTAGGAGCGCTCTAGAAGCAGAAGACGGCCGGGGCGTAGACGACCCGCTGGGCGGGCCACGCGACTACGGGCGTCAGCATGGACAGGGATTCTAGCGAGCGAAGCCTCTTTGTCAGCCCTCGCGCTCTAGGCCCTCCGGGCCAAAATCACTGTGCCGCGCAGCTGACGAACCATGCGAGCGAAAGCGGCCTGCACCAGCACCGGCGAGTGTCGCTGCTCAGCGAACGCGCCCAGGACGGTTGTCTGGTAGGCGTGGGAATACTCCAGAATCGTGGCCGCCGCGCTGTCGGAGTTGCGCTCCCGGATCTCCACCTGCCGGTAGTGGATGCTGTCCACCAGTTCATGAAAGCGCTCGGACATGGCGGCCCGGAGGCGGTGATGATGCCGGTTCTCGATCACGTGAAGGATGGTCAGCACACCCTGCCGAGATTCCGCCAGAGCCGCTCCCAGCTTGACCGCGAGCGGGGCGTTGGTGCCGCCCCGGACGGGCACCAGGACTGCCTGACTGCCGCTGGAACCGTCGGGATCCGGCCGCACCAGGGCCAGGTTGGCAGGTGGGTCGGAGACGAGGTCCTCCAATACCGCACCCAGCAGCCGGGGCCGCCGGCTGCTCAGCCCAGGCCATTCCACCACCACCAGGTTGCTGCCGTTCTCGTAGACGGCCTCTCTGATGCCCTGACGCACATCGTGGCTGACACGGGTCTGCACGTTGAGGCGGCTGGCCCGACCGGAGGTGTCGATGCTGGCGATCCAGCGGAGCAGATCGCGCCGACGTTCCTCCAGGACCTGGGGCAGGTTCGGCAGGTTTGTCCGCGGCACCTCCACGATGCCCAGCACGTCGCCCGAGCTGCGCGTGCTCGCTGATAGGTGGTCGGCGATCTGGAGCAGCGGCGTCGCGGTCTGCGCGCGGATCACGGGCACCAGCATCCGCCACTCCTCGAGACGGGGCTCCCAGTGAGCCAGCTCGGTTGCTCGCTGCCGCGCGGCCGCTTGCATTGGAGGCAAGGCTACCGGTGCTGCAGTTGCTTGACAGTGCTCGCGCCGGTGCCTACACTAGCGGCAGGGTCTTGCACGGTTGGCAAGAATATGCAGATTCGCGGCGGCATCCCGGACGGGGTGCCGCTGGGAGGGCGTTCCGGACCGGGTTCCGCCGGGATCCCGGTGGCCCTATAGGCCAGGGTCAACCGCAAGCGCCGTAATGGAGAAAAGGAGAACGCTCATGAACCGACTCACCTGGCGGCCGGCGGCGGCAGCCCTCACATTGGCTATCGCCCTCCTGGGTACTGCCTGCGGCGGATCCTCCGGCGGCGGGTCGGGCACCAACCAGAACGCAAAGATCGCCTTTTTGATGCCCGATATCGCCTCCACCCGCTACGAAGTATCCGATCACCCGCTGTTCGAGGCCAAGATCAAGTCTTTGTGCTCCAGCTGTTCTGTTATTTACGCCAACGCCAATGCGGACGCGGCAACCCAGCAACAGCAGGCGGATTCAGCCTTGGCGCAGGGCGTCAAGGCAATGGTTCTCGACCCGGTTGATTCGGCGGCGGCAGCGACTATTGTCAAGAAGGCGCAAGCCCAGAAGGTCCCTGTCATCGCGTACGACCGACCAATACCGGCGGCCAAGGCCGACTACTATGTCTCCTTTGACAACGAGAAGATCGGCGCCCTGATCGCCCAATCGCTGGTCGACCATCTCAAGGAAACCAAAGCAAACGGCGGACTCCTCCAGGTCAACGGTTCTCCTACCGACGCTGCGGCAGGTCTGATCAAGAAGGGTGTTCACACCGCGGTGGATCCAAGTGGTTTTAAGCTCTTGGCTGAGTTCGACACGCCGAACTGGGCTCCGCCCAAGGCGCAGGACTGGGTGAGCGGTCAAATTACCCGCTTCGGCAGCCAAATCGCGGGTGTGGTGGCGGCCAACGACGGAACCGGTGGCGGCGCGATCGCGGCCTTCAAGGCTGCGGGCGTCAACCCGGTTCCTCCAGTGACCGGCAATGACGCCGAGCTTGCCGCTGCTCAGCGCATCGTCAAGGGTGACCAGTACAACACCATCTCGAAACCCATCAAGATCGTCGCTGAAGCATCAGCTGTGATCGCCTATCAATTCGTTCAGGGAAAGACGCCAGGCGCGAAGACGACACTCTTCAACACGCCCTCCGAGCTCTTCGTCCCGACAGTCGTGACTACCAAGAATCTCAAGGAGGCTTTGGTCACCAGCGGCCAGCTGAAAGCCTCCGATATCTGCACGCCGGACTACTCGGCAGCCTGTGCCAAGGCCGGCATTCAGTAGCAAAGGGAGGCCCCTCATCGCCGTCCCGATGAGGGGTCAACTACAGCCCCTGGAGGCTGCCGACCCGTCGTCCACATACGGAGGACTCGATGTCATCATCGACTAGCGCAATCGTTGACGATGCAAACCGCGATGGTGTTTTAAGCCTGCGAGACATCAGAAAGACCTTCGGTGCGGTGGCCGCGCTGACAGACGTCGACCTGGATGTTGCCAGCGGGGAGGTGCTGGCTCTTGTCGGCGACAACGGTGCCGGCAAGTCGACCCTGGTGAAGATACTCTCCGGTGTCCACTCACCGGACTCAGGGACGATTAGATTCGAGTCCCAGATTGTTACCATCCCGGGGCCAGCCGCTGCGCACCGGTTGGGCATCGCAACTGTGTTCCAAGACTTGGCCCTCTGTGAAAACCTCAACGTGGTCGATAATCTGTTCCTAGGTCAAGAGCTGAGTCCGTTGCGCCTGAACGAAGTCGGCATGGAGACGAGATCGTGGCAGCTTCTCGGTCAGCTGTCGGCGAAAGTTCCCACGGTTCGGATACCTGTCGCATCGCTCTCTGGAGGCCAGCGGCAGTCGGTGGCAATCGCCCGCTCCCTGCTCGGCGATCCGAAGGTGATCATCCTCGATGAACCGACAGCCGCTCTCGGGGTTGCTCAGACCGCGGAGGTCCTCAACTTGATCCGGAGACTCCGCGAAAGAGGGCTGGGCGTGATCATGATCAGTCACAACATGGTTGACGTTTTCGAGGTTGCCGATCGGGTCGGCGTTCTGCGGCTGGGCCGGAACAACGGCGTTTTCAATGTGAGGGATGTCACCCTGGAGGATATTATCGGCGCCATCACCGGAGCCAGTGAACATGGAGTCGGCGATCCACCGGAGGCTCGTTCCGGGGAACTTGGGCGGTCACTGGCCGAGGAGGGTCAATCCAATGAGTGACAAGTTCGCCCATTCCGACGGCCCGGTCGCGGCCGACCGCCGAGACGAGCGACTGCGTCAGAGCGAGGGCATTCGAGGGACGATCACAGGATCTGTCGAAAGAGTTCGATCGGGCGACTTGGGGATGATCCCTGTGGTCGCGGGGCTCGTCGTCATCTGGACTGTCTTTGAGATCCTGAACCCGATCTTTCTCTCCAGCGCCAATCTCAGCAATCTTGCGACGGAGTCAGTGCCGGTGGGTGTCCTTGCTCTCGGCATCGTGGTTGTCCTTCTCGTCGGTCAGATCGATTTGTCGGTGGGCTCTGTCAGCGGACTGTCAGCCGGAATCCTGGCGGTGACTTTCGTCAATCTGCGCTGGCCGATCGGTGCAGCCATCATCGCGGCGCTGGCGGCTGGCTTTGTGATCGGCTGGATCTACGGTCAGGTGTTCAACCGATTCGGGGTGCCCAGTTTCGTGGTGACACTGGCTGGGCTGCTGAGCTTTCTGGGCCTGCAGCTTGCCATCCTCGGTGCCCGCGGCGCGATCAATATTCCGTTCGAGTCGCCCCTGGTAGGGTTCGCTGAACTGGCCTTCGTGCCCGATTGGCTATCCTATCTTTTGGGTTTGCTAGCGGCTCTCGGTCTGTTCGCCAGTGGGTATTTCCTGGCCCGCGCCCGGCGGACGGCTGGACTCAGCGCTAGGTCGTTACAGGCACTGATGATGCGAAGCCTGGCCCTGCTCGTGGTGCTGGAATTCGCCGCCTGGTACCTGAACCAGGGCCGCGGTGTGGGCTGGATGTTTGTCTTCTTCGTGCTGCTCGTAATCGCGATGAACTACTTGTTGACGCGCACGAAGTGGGGTCGGTCCGTCTTTGCCGTCGGCGGCAATGCCGAAGCCGCCCGTCGCGCCGGTATCAACGTCAACTCGATCTATGCGTCGACGTTCATCATCTGTTCAACGCTGGCGGCGCTGGGCGGGATACTGGCAGCGGCGCGACTGGCGGCGGCTAACCAAGGTAGTGGTGGAGGCGACGTTAACCTCAACGCCATTGCCGCGGCGGTCATAGGCGGCACCAGCCTGTTCGGCGGGCGGGGTACCGCCTTTGCAGCCCTGCTCGGAGTGGTAGTAATTCAGTCAATTTCCAGTGGGTTGACATTGCTCAACTTCAGCTCAGCTATCAGATTTGAGGTGACGGGCGTCGTTCTCCTCCTTGCGGTGGCCCTGGATTCCGTGGCTCGGAGGTCGAGAGCGTCTCATGGTCGTGCCTAGCCGGTCTTGAGGGCCGGGTCGGGACGGCTCGAACTTGGCCTCAGACACCGTGCTCGGCGGGGAGCCGCCCAGACCTTACGGCCTGCACGAGCGTCTCGTAGTCGGCCTCCGTTTGGTCGGCGTAGGCACGCGCAAAAGATGCGCACGCTCGGTCGACAACGTCGCTCTTGCCCAGGTAACCGGATAGAACCGTGGCCCCGGTCGTCCGGGCGTGTCCTTTGGCGAGCAGGGCGCCGCAGATCCGCGCGTAATCCATGAGCGCCGAGCCGTCCATGCCTTCCACTGTGACGGCTCCCTTCATGTCGCGAAATTGGCGTACGTAGTAGTCCCGGTTGTCCACAGTGGTCCAGCCGAGCAACGGGTCGCTGACCGTCTGCAGGGTCTGCTGGTATGCCACCACCCTTTGACCCTGGTGCGCGTGCAGGGCGTGATCGCCGTGCACGAAGCGGGCCACGCAGGAGCGCCGCGCTTCCTTTACCTGCAGAAAGATCACGTCGTGCGGACCGTTGCCCTGCAGGAGCGCGACAAACGCGCGCAGGCCCACGCTGCCCACACCCACCACCTTGTGAGCTACGTCCACGACAACGTACGAGCCGAGAACGCGGCGCCAGTGTGGAGGCAGGGTGTCCAGGTAGGCTCCCAGCCCGTCGACCAGCCGCTCTGTCTCGGCCTCAGAAACGTGCGTGATCACCGGCGGTCGGTCGACCATTCGGCGCAGGCCATGGCTCTCACGGGTCAGTTTGGGCAGTGCGCGATCACTGGTCCGGGCGCGCGCGACCAGGGCCGCCCTCTCGATCTCGCCTCGGAGTGACCAGTCAGCCATTTCCTTCCGCATTCGGTCGATGTCCAGTCGCTCGAAGGACCGGGATAACAATGGCTGCCCTGCCAGGCCGCGGATCTGCCGACGGTAGGCCGCCGCGCACCGCAGGACGGCGTCCTCGCAGGTGCCCTCGGCGAGACCGTTATGCCGGCCGGCGACCCAGACGCTGGTGACCAGCCGCCACACGTCCCATTCCCAGGGACCAGGGTGTGCCTCGTCAAAGTCGTTGAGGTCGAATACCAGGTCGCGTTCTGGCGATGCGTAGAAACCGAAGTTGCCAAGATGGGCGTCCCCACAGATCACCGGCTCGATCCCGGTCCGCGGCCGGCCTGCAAAATCCTCTGCCATGAGGGCGGCCGTCCCGCGCAGGAAGGCATAGGGTGACGCCACCATCCGCCCCACTCGGAGGGGTATCAACCGTTCGAGACGGCCCGACTGTGTCTGCTCGATCAGGACGATGGGGTCAATCCTGTCGGGTGCCGGCCGCCAGCGGCCAAGGTCACCTCGGGCCACCCTCTTGCGTAACGCCCGGCCCGCCCTGTAGCGCTCGGCTTGCGTCGGCAGGCGTGTGCGCAGCAGGTCAGTATCAGGCCCCGCCGCCCGATCGTCTCTGTTCGCCTCTCCTACCGTCGCCAAAGCCTTAGCGGCGGCCTGGCTCGGCACCGGCTTCCGCGAGGCTACACCTGCGCAGCTGGTCCACGTGTCCAAAAGCCGCCCCGCGCGAACAACTCATCCACGCACTGCGCGAGGACACCGGTTTCAGTGGCCAGGTCGAGCAGCGTATAGCGTCGGCGAATCATACGGGCTCGGTAGTAGGTCTCGCGGAACGCCTCCAGCCTCAGACCAACCTCGCTCGGATGCACCGGGCAGCCGGCCGCAAGCAGCATCTGACGCAGCTGATCGGCCGTCAGCAAATGCGCTTCCAGCCGCTCGCGTAACTCCGGCCAGCGCTCTTGGAGCAAGTCCAGCCGTACCGCCAGCTCATCCGCACCGACGTACTTGGCCAGGCTCTCCTTGACGGCCGCCTCAGTCAACCCGGGAGTCTGGTGAGCCGCGCGTACCGATCGCTCGAGCTCGTCTGCGGTGGGCCAAGCCCTGCACAGGGCCGGGATGTCGAGATGCTGCAGGTCCCTGCTCAGGATCCGCTCATAAAGGGCGGCTATGGCGATCGAGCCCAGGCCGACCTTGAACCCGTGTGAGAGCGGGGGTTGTGAGTCATGACCCAGCCCTTCCATCTCCCACAGGTGACTGAACTGATGTTCCGCCCCCGAAGCCGGCCGCGAGGACGCGGCCGACTGCATCGCCAGGCCGGACATGATCAAGCCCTCGATGAGGCTGTCCATCGCTGCCTGATCGCCCGCCTGGAGCTCGGCCGGCCTTCCTATCGCCTCTCGCAAGGGATCCTGGACCATTGACCAGACCGGCTGGTTGATCATCTCAACCCCCAGCGAGTCGGCAATTATCCAATCGGCACCGGCGGTCACCTTGCCCAGAAGATCCGCATAGCCAGAAGCCGTCATCTCGGGCGGAGCGGTGCGGAGGAGGTCCAGGTCGGCCAGAACCGCCCGTGGCGCAGGGCAGGTCATCGTCTGCTTGTAGCCGCCCCTGGTTATGGCGGCACCGAACGCCGTGTATCCGTCCATGGAGGCCGCCGTGGCCACCGCCATATAGCGTCTATCGCATTCGAATGATGCTCGCTTGACGATGTCGTTAAGGCTTCCCGAGCCCACGGCCACCGCGATCCCAGGCTGACCTCGCAGCGTGTCCCTGAGCAGCTCGACGTTTCCGTAGTCGGCATACAAAATAGGGCGGCCGGGGAAGACGTAGGGCTCCGCGACGCGCCGGCCGGCGCTCGCCAACTCCCGCCGCACTTGCTCGCCGGCGACCCGGAAGGTGTTCTCGTCGGCAACGACCTGAGCTGGCTGCTCCCCGAAGCTCTGCCGGAAGACGTCTTCCACCGATGAGAGAACACCTGCACCGATCAAAACCTGCTCTGTGTCGGCGGCGCTTTGCAATGCTGCCTTGATCCGCTCGTAGGCCATCGTTTCTAACCGCCTTCTCAGACGTAGACAGCTGACACTTACGGCCTTTCTGCGCTGGCTACCCGGAGCCGGAGGCCGCGGTTGTCAGTGGGCTTTTGGCCGTCTCGTGGGCGGCCATCGCATGCATCAGCTCCTTCATCTGTGGGTAGGTCTCGACGTACCTGTCCATGTAAAAGGCATATTCGGCGTGCCGGGCTGCATCCGGCTCGATCGTGCGCGCTGGGTGCACCATCTGCTGAGCGGCGGTCTGGATGTTGGGATAGATCCCGGCACCAACCGCCGCCAGCATCGCCGAGCCGAGCACTGGGCCTTCGCCAACCCGGGTGAGCGTGATGGGAACGTTCGAGATGTCGGCGTGCATCTGCAGCCAGAGGTCATTCTGCGTAGCACCACCTGAGATGACGCTCGCGGTAGGCTCGAATCCCTGCTCGCGCATCGTGCGGAGGATGTGCTCGGTTCCGTAGCAGATGCCTTCCAAGATGGCCCGAAAGACATGACCGGGCGTATGGCTCAGGGAGAGTCCCCAGATGACACCGCGAGCCAGAGGGTCACTCTGCGGGGAGCGGCTGCCCTGGAAGTGGTCAACGACTGTCAGGCCATCGGAACCGATAGGGGTCGCCCGAGCGAGCTCGGTTAAGACGACATAGGGGTCGACCCCCCGCCGCTGTGCTTCGGCGGCGGCCTCTCCCGCAAAACGGTTCTTGAACCAGGCGACGATGGACCCGGTCGAGGCTTGACCAGCCTCGATCGTGTACTGGCCAGAAATGATCGCGTCCGTGTAGGCGCCCCAAAAGCCGGTGCCGTGAATGGGCTCGGCCGCCTGAGCGATGATGACGTGCGAGGAGCCGGTGATCAGGGCCAGTGTGCCCGGCTCGACCACTCCCAGCCCCAGTGCGCCCATGTGTGCGTCGATCCCGCCTTGGGCAACCGGGGTGCCCGCCTTGAGCCCCAGCCCCTCGGCAACGTCTTGGCGCAACCCTCCCACGACAACCCCGAGGTCGAGCAAGTCTTGGGGATACTTCTCGAGAAGGTCCTGGATGCCGACCGCCTCGTAGAGGCCTGCAGGGAAGCCGCCCTGGTCGCGGTCGTGGAAGTACTTGGCGCTGGCGACGTCAACCGACCCCGCCCACGCGCCGGTCAACCGATAGCTCAGCCAGTCGGCGCAATCGCAGATGTGCGCGGCGCCATTGAATGTGTCGGGTTCGTTCTCCTTCAACCAGAGGGCCTTGGGCAGGCCCCACTCGGCCGAAACAGCCCCGAAGCCACAGTACTTGAGCGCGGCATGACCGGTTTCCTGGAGCCGCCTGGCCTGGTCGGAGGCGCGCACGTCCATCCACATGATCGCCGGCCGGAGGTGCCTTCCCTCGGCATCGATGGCCAGCACTGTGGAAGAGGTGGCGTCCAACGAGATGCCTGCGATGTCCTCCGGTGCCACTCGGCTGTCCTGCAGAGCCGCTTTCATCGCCTGCTCCAGGGAAGACCACCACGTGTCAGGATCCTGCTCGGCCCAGCCGGGCCGTGAGTGATGGGTCTGGAAGGCGACGGCCCGGAAGACGGCAGGAGTTCCTTCGCGATCGAAGACGCCGACTCTCACACTGCTGGTACCAAAGTCGATCCCGATCAGATAGGGTCCTTCAGTCATCGCTCCTCCCTCCGAATCCGCCCCAAGATCCGCTGCGCCACGCTCTTACTAGGCGGTCGCAGCGACGCCAGTCGCTCGATCGCTCATGCGTCACTTGACTCCGCGCTGCCTCTCGTCTTGCGCGCCCGGGCTCTCTGATCGCGCTCGGCTCTTTGATCCCCTCGGGCGAACGGGTGCAGCTCGGCGGCCAGGATCAGCTCGGCAGTTGCCTCGTCGGTCACCAGAACGTCCACGCATCCTGTGCGCAGCGCGCCTCTGATGGCGTCGCAGCGGTGGCGTCCGGCGGCAACCGCTACAACTGTCGGGATTGCCCGCAGCTGATCCCACTGGATGGCGATGGTCCGCCGATCAAGTTCTGCCAGCGCCGGTCGCCCGTCGGCGCGGAAAAAGCGTCCGCAGAGGTCGCCGGCGGCACCGTTGGCGATGAGAAGTGCCCGGTCCTGTGGTTCAACATGCCCGTACCGCGTGATCGACGCTTGCTCGCTCATGGTGCCGATGGCCACTATCGCCAGGTCGCTGTGCGTGGCCGCCTCCAGGGCCGGTTGGATCGAGCGTTCTCGGCAGATCAGTTCCTTGATTTCCGCAGAGCCGACTATCAGCGGCGCGTGCAGATAGTGCGGATTGGAATCCGGATAGAGCCCTGCCATCAGCCTCACAATCTCGTGGCCCTGCACGCCCGGCGCCGTGTAACCGACTCCGCCCATCAACTGCGCCAGCTCCAGCTCCGCCGCTGCGGCGGGACGCAGGGCACTCACCACCGAGAGCAGCGTCGAGCCCCAGCTCATGGCGACATGCAGACCGTTGACCAGAACTCCGTCGATGTACTCGGCCGCCGCGGTCGCGAGTGCCCGGCCCTGTTCGTCGGCGCTCGCGACCACGACTCGGGCCAGCCGGAAATGGCTCGCCAGCTGGTTGCCGAGGCTCTCGTTGACGGGCTGTGGCGGAGCGACCCGCACCTGGACCAGGCCCGAATCGCGCGCCCGCTTGAGGTAGCGAGAGACTGTCGAGGAGTCGATTCTGAGCGCCCGTGCGATCTCTACCTGACTCTGACCCTGGATGTGGAACCTGGTCGCCACTTCCAGCAGCAAGGAGACGTCTTTGCTCGCGCCCGCTGAGCGCTTGCGGTTGCTGCCCCGCCTGGTGTGAGGAGCGGGAGCGGGCTGGAGCACTTCAATTTCGTCGCTCACGGCTCTGGAGACCATACGTAATGGTGCCTGCGTTCGCCCTGATCCCACTGTCCGGCTGCTCATCTCTCGTCCTCGGTCCAACCCAACTCTCGCCAGATGTCCTCAGGCACAAGTCGGTCAATCCGGTCGAGGATGAAGTCGGGGGAGTCGCGGGGCGCCAGCCCCTCGAGGTCCGCGAGGGTGGTCTCCCCGGTCAGGACCAGCACCGATACCATCCCGGCGTCGAGCGCCATGCCGATGTCGGTGGACATCCGGTCGCCGACCATGGCGCAAGCGGCTGAATCAACGCCGAGCCCCTCTAGGGCGGCATGAACCATTATTGGATCCGGCTTCCCCGTGTTCACCTCGAGCTTCGCTCCGGTGCAGGCCTGGATGGCCGCGATCACCGCCGCCGCGTCCGGCTCGCCTCGACCGCCGCCCATCGGGCAGTAGGGGTCTGGGTTGGTCGCCACGAGCCGGGCGCGCCGATAGAACCAGATTGCGTCGAAGGCGATCTGCAGCTTGCGGTAATCGAAGCCCCGATCGTAGCTGGCGACGACTATATCAATCTGGGCGGGGTCGTCGGACAAGCGGATACCTGCCTCTTCGAGGGATCGGATCAGCGGCTGTTCCGCGATCGGAAAGACGACTGCTTCCGGATGGTTAGCCTTCAGCCACCTGGTCATCGTTACAACCGTGTTCACGACGTCGTCGAGGTCAACGGGAATCCCCAGTCCTGCCAGCTTGCGGACGTACATCTCGCGGTCGCGGGTCGGGTTGTTCGAGAGAAAGCGCACGGCAAGTCCCCGGGCTCGGAGCTGCTCGATCAGGCGCTTCGCCCCCGGAAGCAGGTCGTGACCTAAGTAGATGGTGCCGTCGAGATCGAATATGTAGGCGTCATAGAACCGGGTCGGTAGGACCACCTGTGTAGCGGGCAGCTGGCTAAGCCGGCAGGTTGTCGGCCGCGGGCACAAACCACCGTACGGCCAGGCCGGACAGAACCCCCGCCAGGCCGTATGCAGGATTGTGCCGCGGTTGCATGGGTATGCGTCCACTGTAGAGAGTCGGAGGAAGAAGCGTCAAGGCCATGCGCGTGCCCCTGAACCGGAAGGATGCGCTGGAGTAGGGTGAGCAGACTTCCCGCATGGCTAGGATCGCGATACTCGGCTCAGGCATCATGGCCTCCGCCCTGACAGTGCCCCTGGCCGACAACTGTCATGACATTCGGTTGGTAGGGACTCACCTCGACCGGGAGATCATTGACAGCCTCAACGCGACCGGCCTCCATCCCGACCTTCAGCTGAAGCTCCCTGACTCCGTCCACGCCTATCAGCTGGAGGAGGCGGAGGCTGCATTCCGTGGAGCGGAGGTGGTTCTCTCCGGAGTCAACTCCTTTGGCGTTCGCTGGGCCGGGGAGCAGCTTGCGGCGCTTCTGCGCCCGGGCATGCTGGTGATCGCCATCGCCAAGGGGATGGACGCCAACGAGCTGGGGGACCTCCGCATCCTGCCCGAGGTGCTGGCAGACCAGGTCCCGACCGACCTGCGCTCACGCGTTTCCTGGTCAGCCATCGTGGGTCCCTCGATAGCAGGAGAGGTGGCCCTTCGTCGCCATACGTGCGTGACCTTCGCCGGGCGCCAGCAGGCTGCCCTGGATCGCCTGGCCGCCATCTTTCGCACCGACCGCTACCATGTCTGGACCTCCACCGACGTGCTCGGCTCTGAGGTCTGTGCGGCGATGAAGAACTGCTACGCGCTGAGCGTGGGGTTCGCTGAGGGTGACCTCGAGCGACACGCTGAAACGGACGGTCAGTATCGCGCTCACAACTATGAGGCGGCTCTGTTCGGGCAGGGGGCGATTGAGACCGGTCAGATGCTGCGCCTGCTCGGGGGTCGCCCGGAGACTGCCTATGGGCTGGCGGGCGTGGGTGACATGTATGTGACCAGCGCCGGCGGACGAAATGTAAGCGTTGGTCGCTTGATCGGAACGGGCCTGACCTTCGCGGAAGCCCATGAGCGGCTGGGCCTCCACATCACTCTGGAAGGCGCAGCAGCGATCCGCGTGATCGGTGCCGCCATACACCGGCTCACCGAACGTGGCGTCGTTGCTGCGAGCGACTTTCCATTGATGCGAGCGCTTTATGACGTGATTGGCGACGGTCGGCAACTGAAGATTCCCTGGGAGAGCTTGTTCGGCGGAGAACCAAAGGCGGAGGTGCCAATCGACTGCAGTTGACTGCTTGGACTTGGGCCTTGAGCGTCGCTCCAGCCCAGGCCTCAAGGGGGTCAGACCGCCGCTGCTCCGGTTCGGTCACTGTGTTATCCCCTCCTGGCAAAAGCCGATCATGACTCTCATGGCCTCACTGCCGCGAGCCGGGGCGCTCGGCATAGCGTTTTCGGCCGGGCAGGTGCTGATCCGGGCGGCCGACGGCGTCCCGCCGCTCCTGGCGGAACTTGACTACCCCGCTGAAGTCGAGCCGATCTGGTTGGGCGACCTCGCCGGCCGGGAATGCTGGGCACTCAGCCTGGCGGTGACACAGGTACCGCCAGGTCTTTGCGCGCTGAGTCTCCGCGAGCTGATGGCTGTCGCCAGCGATCAGAACTTGGTTGCCATGGTCAGTCGCGGGGCCCAGATCCTGGAGTGGTGGGACGCCCACGCCTTCT
>JALZAW010000324.1 GCA_030948155.1 Candidatus Dormiibacterota bacterium
CCCCCGCGCCGCGCAAGAGCTGAAGGCGCTGCTCTGGGCGGCCGCCATCACCGCGGGGGAGGCGGTTGCGCGCCGGCTCGTGCCATCCCGCGCAGGTGCATGGTTGACGGCATACCCGATTCTCGGCGCCGCGGCCCTGGGTGTTCGCGCACCGGCGGTTACCAGGCGAGGAGGTTCCAGGGCGCTCGTTGTCGGGATCCCGCTGGCGGTCGCAGGGTACTCGGTGGGAGGCGCTCTTTTGCGCCACAAGCCATCGGGACCGCCTCCTGATCCGCTGACGATCGAGCTGGCGGCGCTGGCCGTCGTCCTGGCGCCTGTGGAGGAGCTGACATGGGGCCGGCTGGTAGAGCCGCGGTTGGGGATCGCCCCGACGGCTGTACTCTTCGCTGCCAAGCACATCCTTATCGACGGCAAGTGGCGGAGGGTTGCAGGGCTCGCGCTGTTCTGGACAGGGCTCGGCCTCGTGCGAAGGCGATCTCCAAAGCTCGCGCTTGGCCTGCATGTGGCGGCCAACGCGTCGGGCGTGCTGTGGGGGCACTTCAAGGGGCAGGACGCTTTCTGAAGCAGCGGCTCTGACCAGCCTGACGCTAATGCGCAATCCGTAGTACTATCCTAAGCGTAGATGGAGCAGTCGAACGGCGTTCCCGTGGACACCAGCCAGCTCTTGAAAGGGGTCCTCGACCTTGCCGTGCTCGCCGTGCTCGCCGAACAAGACAGCTACGGCTATGACGTCCTGCGCCGCCTGCGCGAAAGCGGACTGGATGGGGTGGGAGACGCCTCCGTGTACGGAACGCTTCGCCGGCTGTACCAGGCAGGCGACCTCAAGTCATACGTCGTCCCCTCCGACGAGGGGCCCCACCGCAAGTACTACGGACTCAACGATCGTGGCCGCATGGCCCTCGACCAATCCGCGAAGACGTGGGGCTCGTTCACCCGGGCCCTGAATCAACTGCTCAACGGGAGGAGCACCGCCAATGCCAGATAGCAAACATGCCGACGACGTTGCCAGCTATGCCGCCGCGGTGCGAGCCGCCCTGGCCCATCTCCCAGACCCCGAGCGCGATGCCTTGCTCGAGGATCTCGAGAGTCACCTGGCCGAGGTCGCCGCCGAGTCAGACCTTTCACTGCAAGAGCGACTTGGCAAACCTGAGGCCTACGCAGCCGAGCTGAGGACGGCGTATGGCGCCGGCAGCGAAGCCGAGAAAACGGGGCGCCGGCGGTTCTTTCGCGATCGTTCGTGGGCACTGATGAGTGACGCTGCGAGCACCAAGGTCTATCGCGAGCTCCGCGCCCTGCTACCCGAGCTTCGCCCGGGTTGGTGGGTCCTGCGCGCATACCTGGCGGTGCTGATTCTCGCCTTCATGTTCAGAGACGGAGCCAATCTCAGGCCGATCCCGAATCCGTTCTCCAGCGGCGGGCTGCTCCAGATCCTGGCGACTCTGGTCGCCATCGGGATCTCGGTACGGCTCGGCCGGCGCGGCTTGCCTGCCAGGAGAGGCTGGAAGGGCGCAGCCCTCGCTGTGAATGTCGCGATTGCCGGGCTGGCGCTGCCAGTCTTCGTGAGCATGGGCACCGGCTATGCCGGCGCATACCCCGCCTCCGGCTCAGCAGATCCCTACTTCTCGTCCGTCTCGGCCGGCTCGTACATCCCCGGTGTCACGAACATCTATCCATTCTCAAAGGATGGAAAGCCGCTGAAAGACGTCCTTCTCTACGACCAGGAGGGGCGCCCGGTGGTCCCGTCCACATCGGACGTCGTGACCGATGTGCCAAACGGATCGGACGGCCTGCCGATCCAGAACGCATACCCGCTTCACCAAAGGCAAGGCAACGGAGACCCTGTTTTGCCGCCGCGCGTGGCCCTGCCGCCCTGGCCGGCCGACTCATCCGCGACCCCGGTGCCCTCCGCGACGCCCCGCTGATCTGTAGCCGGGCGCCCATCGATTCGGATGGGCCTATGACCTGTCTTCCCGGGGCGACTTATCCGGCAGGTGCGCGCCACACTGGCGTATGGCCTCGCCTGAGGGGATCGGGCCGCGTGCTCTTGTGTCTCGCATTCGACCGTACGGCGGCGCCGGGGATCTGACCCCGGTTCCAATTCGGGCCGTCCGAAGATCGGGCTGGCTGCATCTCGCGCTGTCCAGTCTCAGGGCCCAGACCGTGGTCCTGTTCATCCTGATCGCCGGCTTCTCGGCGGGGGCGATATCAATCGCCATCAGCGTGAGCCGAGCCAGCGAGAACACCCAGACCGAGCAGGTCCAGCTGATCTCATGGCGATACGAGACCATCCGCGCCAGCCTGACAGCGGAGGAGCTGCGGACCAACCTCGCCAAGATGAACAATGCGCAGCTGGACGGCCAAACCAAGCTGGCCACCTACTACCAGATCGAGTCCCAGAACCGAATCAGCCTTATCGAGTCAGGGGTTTCGCTGATCTCAACCCTCAATCTCCCCAAAGACGCCCAGGTGGTCGTCGCGGATGACGCTGTTGCTTTCCGAGCCCTGACCACTTTCGCGAGCGGGTTCATCGCCGCCGGGCGACACACCAACGAACAGATGCTGGCGCAGGTCGACGGCGCGTACAACGTCTGGCGTACAGGGCGCGGACCGGTGGACGCCTTCATCAAGACCAAGATCCAGGACAACCGGGCGCTGGATAACGTCCGCAAGACGACAGTAAGAAACGTGACGATAGTCGGCGGGATCGGGACGGCGGTTTTGCTGATGGTGTTGGCGTTCTTTCAATTCCAGCTGACGCTGCGACCCGTCGTCCGCCTGGTCAAGGTCGCGAACAAGCTGGCTGTTGGCGAGCCCGCCACAATCAGATCGACCCGGCGGATGGATGAGCTCGGCCAGCTGACAAGCGCGCTTGCGGCGTGGCAGAGGAGCTCTCAGAACCTTGTCGACGGTCTACGTGATGGCAGCTCCAACGCCGCCGCATCCGCCGCCGGACTGTCGTCCGCGTCGGAGCAGCTGGCTGCCGCCACCGCAGAGCAGACATCGGCGACGACAGCGACGTCGGTCAGCATGGAGGAGGTCGCGCGAACGTCCACCGCGATTGCGGACACGCTGGCGCAGGTCGCGAATCAAGCGATCGAGACGCGCGACAACCTGGAGCGTGCCCACGTCGATACCCAAGCGTCGGGAACCAGGACCATGGCTCTCGTCGCGCGAGTCCATGACATCAATCAGATCCTCGCGTTGATCAACGAGGTCGCAGACCAGACGAACCTCCTTGCGCTCAACGCCGCGATCGAGGCGGCTCGGGCCGGCGACGCGGGTCGCGGCTTCGCCGTGGTCGCCGACGAGGTCCGCAGGCTGGCCGAGCGCTCGAAGTCGTCGGCAGCGAAGATCGCATCGATCATCGGTGGGGCCGAGGCTGAAAGTGGCGCAACCGTCATGGCGATGGAGCGCAGCGCGAAGCAGATGCAGCAGAGCCTCACCCTGCTGGCCAGTGTGGTCGAGGCGTCCGACCACGCCAAGCTCATCACTCAGCAGCAGCGGACCGCGACCGGCCAAGTCGTCGATGCCCTGGAACGCATCACCGTCGGCAGCAGGCAGGTGTCGGACACAGCCCGAGACATCTCCACCGCGGCAGCCGGCAACGCGGCGCTGGCCAGCGAAATGGAGAAGATGTCCAGAAACGGAGCGCATCGGGGGTAGCGGCCGGCGAAGCGAAGTTCGTGGAATTGGTTCGCCGATCG
>JALZAW010000325.1 GCA_030948155.1 Candidatus Dormiibacterota bacterium
CTCCGGCCCCTGGAGCTGCTCGCCGCCGGTGATTTTTCCTTGGGCGGCAAGTCGGCCGAACCACTCGACGGCAGCACCGTACAACTTCCGCTTCTCAGCCTCCGGGAAGGCGCTGTCGTCCTCCCAGGCGGCGCGACCGCAGGTCATTGCGTACTTCATGTCCTGTCCTCCTTCTTGCAGCTGCCCGGCTGGCTATTTTCTGGCAGCCGGTTCCACTGCTACGACGAACCGTGACGGCAGAAATTGACAGGCCGGATACGAGCGAGTGACATCGCCCAATGTGGCAGTCGCCTTTGGTGTTACGGGCCTGCTCAACCCTCACCGAAGGTTGGCCCCCACGCCGAGGAGAGCGGCGCAGGGGCGCTTGGGAAGGGAGAAAGTCAGCCGTTGCCGTCGCCGTCGCTGGGGCCGCCCCGGTTGTCCGCGTCGCCATCGTTAAATGCAGGTCGCGCTGTCGGCGCCGGCGGCGGAGGCGCAGGTACCGGCGCCTGGCCCGCTGGCGGCTGCGGCGCTGGCGCGGACGCGGGGCTCGGTACGACAGCCGGAGATGGAGGGGGCGTCGTCCCATCGTGGTCGTTGTCCTGGTCGACCGGTGTCTGCGCTGTCTGCGCAAACCAATTCCCGGCTATTCCCTGCCCCGCGACATCACCCACCCGCTTGTCCCCGCTGAAGGTGTAGAGCGGCCACTCGTCGTAAGTCACCTGGGTGCCACCATCGGGCCGCTTCACCACCCCGACGGTTCCGGGCAGACCCGCAGCCCGGTTGGGGGCTGAGCTCGTGGGGACGAGGAGTGGCGTCCAAGTGGTCGCGCAATCGGCCGTGCAGGACACCTTGCCGTCCTTCTCGGGCAGGAAGTGATACAGGGTGCGACCCTGGGCGTCGGTCAGAACCACGCCGAGGCTGCCCCTGACGGCAGTCGCAAGGGTCGGGCCGGGGCTGGCTGCGGTGGCAGCACCACCACTTTGGTTAGTGGCGCCGCCACAAGCGGCAGCTGCACAAAGGGTCAGGGTGGCCGCTGCCAAAACGAGCTTTGTGGGTTGCATTTGGATTTGTTTGTTTCTCCATAAAGTGGTTGCCAAGACAGCGGTCAGACAGCTGAAACGAATCTGGTCGCGGCGCTCAGGGGAACAGCGCAGGTGCCGTCTTGGTTGCTCTACGGTGTGAGGCCGCCGACAGGTTCAGATCGAGGTTTTGAACCATTTTCCGGTCTGCCCTCGTACTTCGCGACAAGGTGTATGCGCGGACGGAGGTGGCTGCGGTCGGCCTGCTGAACCTACCCAGAACGGCTGTTGCGAAGGCGGGTCCGCGGGAGGCGCCAGCCGCGATGGCGGTCGCGCGCGAGCCTGATGCCGCCGCTGAGGTCGCACTGCTGCTGGCAGTGGCGCGGGAGCGCCGGGAAGACGCTTTTCGAGAGCTCTATGGCCGCTACGAAAGGCGCCTTTACGGCCTGGGCCTGCGCGTTCTGGGTGACACCGGTCTCGCCGAGGAGCTGGTCCAAGAGACGTCTCTCCGAGTCTGGCGCACCGCAGAGCGGTTCGATCCCGAGCGGGGATCGGTGAGCGCCTTCATCTTCACGATCGCTCGCCGCCTGGCCGTCGACTTGTGGCGACGGCCCTCGTCACGGCCGTTCCTGCCGGAGGCGGAGGTCGACCCGCGGGACGAGGATGACTTCGATAAGGTGCTTGTCTCTCTGTCCGTACGCGACGCGCTCGACTCCCTCCCCGACCCGCAGCGCCAGGTGCTGGAGCTCGCTTACCGAAGCGATCTGACGCAGGACGAGATCGCGAGCAGGCTAGGAGTCCCCCTAGGGACGGTCAAGTCGCGCACCTACCACGCGCTGAGGGCATTCAAGCTCGCCTTCGAGGAACGACAGGCGTGATTCCTGGCAACCAGCCCACTGCTCACCCTGACCTCACTGCCTACGTGCTGGGTCTCGCCGGCGGCGTCGAGTTAAGGGATGTCCAGCGCCACCTGGATCGCTGCGAGCGCTGCAGTCGCCAGCTGGAAGAGCTGGAGCGGCTGCCCCGTCTGCTGGCGTCGGCCGCTCCACCCGTCAGCCCTCCTGCCCATCTGGAAAGACGGGTGCTGGCGGCTGTGCGGCGGGAGATGGCATCGGGCCAGGACCGGCGATGGCCGGGCTGGATGCCGCGCTGGGGGCGCCGGCCGGCCCGCTGGGCCCCGGCTTGGGCGGCGGCTGTCGCCTTCATCCTGCTGGCGGCTGCCGGCGGCCTCACGCTTTCCAACTTCCATTACCTTCATCCGGATGCTGGAACAGCCCAGAAGCCGGCGCCGCTCGCCGTGCATTTGGTGGCCGCGGACGGTGGCGCCGCCAATGGTGCAGCCCGCATCGAGGACGGTCCGAGCGGCAAGCTGGTCGCGCTGACGGTCGAAGGGCTCGCCCCCAACCCACCAGGCCAGGTGTACGTCTGCTGGCTGGTCGACCAGGGGGACGGCAGCGAGCAGCCGAACCGCCTCCCGGTCGGAACCTTCAGCGTGTCAGGCCCCGAACCGGTGACGATGCGCTGGACGACCCGCGGCGACACGGCGCACTATCGTCTCGAGGTCACGCTGGAAAAGGGTGGTGGCAACCCGCCGAGCCGTGGCCCGACAGTGCTCAGAGCCCAATAGTCGGGAGCCCGACGCGCCGTGCATCGCTTGACTGACCACGCAGGCTCTTGGTAAGGGGGGCGTCCTTCCAATTCCGGGCTTTAGCCTGTCCGGTCCCCGAGATCCTGAGATGCCGAGGAAAGTCATACGTCCTTCACCTAGGAACGTTTCGACTACTCGGGGACCGGACACTTTAGCCGGTCTCGTCCCAGCGCTGCACCAACTCGCCCTGTTCCAGCTCCCGGTAGCCGCGGCCGTCCTCCCGTAACCGGCCGTCCAGCGCCGCAAACCGGTCTCTGTAGCGCTGACCCGCGGAGCGCAGCGCGTCCTCGGGGTTGACCTTCAGCTTCCGCGCCAGGCCGACGGCGGCCAGGAGCAGCTCGCCTACCGCTCGCTCTGCGGGTCCGTCAGGAGTTGCCGCTCCCAGCACGTTGGCCTGATCCGACACAGCGGCAGCCGCCGCCACCTGGCTCTCCAAATCGAAGCCGAGACGAGCTGCCCGCTTCTGCATGTTGTAGGTCCAGGCCAGTGCGGGCAGGGCTCGCGGGACACGGTCGAGCGAAAGGCCGGGAGGCTGACCTGAGCGCTCGGCTTCGGCCGCTTTGCGCTGCTCCCAGTGTCTCAGCACCTCCTCGGCGTCAGCCGCCTGCTCGCCCCCGAATACGTGCGGGTGCCGTGCGACCATCTTTGCAGCCGCGCCGACGGAGACGTCCCTAGCGTCGAAGCGACCCTCCTCCTCGGCGATGGCGGCGTGCATGGCGACCTGCAGAAGTACGTCCCCCAGCTCCTCTCGCAGCTTCAAGTCCTCGTCGCCCTGGTCGATGGCCTCGAGCAGCTCGTACGCCTCCTCCAGCAGGTAAGGCCGCAGCGAGGCGTGGGTCTGCTGCCTGTCCCAGGGACAGCCGTCCTGAGCGCGCAGGCGCCTTGCGATCTGGAAGACAGCGCTCAGGTCCTGGGGGTACTGAGGTTGAGCGGCGGCTCCCGTCGGTCCCTCTGGCCCAGCCTGAACCTGTCCCTGGCTTTCCGATCGTTCGCTCAACTCGCCACCCCCTTCAGCTCGTACAGCTCTTGCATCTGGTC
>JALZAW010000036.1 GCA_030948155.1 Candidatus Dormiibacterota bacterium
GTGCCCGAAGCTGCTTCCTGGCGAGGCTGATAGGGCGGGCGCAGGTCCTAACATCGACTCGTGACGACCGGGGACCAAGCTTCTAAGACGCGCGTCGAGCGCGACTCCATGGGGCCGATGGAGGTTCCGGCAGAAGCCCTTTATGGTGCCTCCACCCAGCGCGCGGTACTCAACTTCCCGGTCTCCGGCCAGCGTTTTCCACGCCGCTTCATACGCGCCCTGGCGCAGATCAAGCAGGCCGCCGCCGAGGTGAACGCTGAGCTGGGCCTGCTCGATCTCGACAAAGCCGCCGCGATCGCCGCTGCCGCGGCAGAGGTCGCCGAAGGTCGCTGGGATGACCACTTCCCGATCGACATCTATCAGACCGGCTCCGGCACCTCGACCAACGTCAACGCCAACGAGGTGATCGCGCGCCTGGCCACGCAGCGACTGCGCGACGGCCGGCGGGTTCACCCCAACGACGACGTCAATCTCTGCCAGAGCTCGAACGACACCATCCCCACGACCCTGCAGCTGGCGGGCGCGGTGGCGATCGAAGAGCAGCTGCTGCCCGGACTCGAGCGGCTGGAGAGCGCGCTTCGCCAGAAATCAGAGGAGTTCTGGCCCGTCATCAAAACAGGCCGCACGCACCTCCAGGACGCCACCCCGATCCGGCTTGGGCAGGAGTTCTCAGGCTATGCAGGCCAGGTGCAGGAGTCGGTCAGAAGGGCCCGGACGGGTCAGGCTGAACTGCTCAACATCCCCCTGGGCGGCACAGCCGTGGGCACCGGGATCAACGCCCACCCGGAATATGCCCGGCGCGCCTCCGAGCGGCTTTCCACCATGACCTCGCTGGCAGTCAGTGAGGCCAGCAACCACTTTCACGCCCAGGCGACGCTGGACGCCGTGATCAGCGCTCATGGGGCGCTCAGATCGGTGGCCCTCAGCCTTTGGAAGATCGGCTCCGACGTCCGGCTGATGGGCATGGGCCCCCGGGCTGGGCTGGCTGAGCTGTCGCTGCCGGAGACTCAGCCGGGCTCCAGCATCATGCCGGGCAAGGTGAACCCTGTCATCATCGAGTCGCTGACGATGGTGGTGGCGCGGGTGCTGGGCAACGACACCACAATCTCCTTCGCACAGACCGGCAGCTTCCTGGAACTGAACGTGATGATGCCGGTCGCGGCGGTCGCTCTGCTGGAGTCGGTCCAACTGCTTGGCAATGCTGCTGCCAACTTCGCGGAGCGCTGCGTGGAGGGTTTGCGGGCGACCGAACGGGGGCCGCAGCGGGTCGAGCAGGGGTTGATGCTGGCGACAGCTCTGGCACCGGTGATCGGCTACGACGAGGCTGCCCGGTTGGCCAAGGAAGCCTTGGAGAGCGGTCGCACGATCAGGGAGCTGGGCCGCGAACGCGGCCTCCCCGAGCAGCAGCTGGAGGAGCTGCTTGCGCCTGAGCGCATGACTGAACCCGGCCTGAGGTCGACTCCTGGCGGCGGTTGATGAGCGCGAGGCCTGAAGCACTCCTCAATTGCGCTTCTCGAAGAGGATCACCGACCGCCGGTCGGCGGTCTGGTGCTGACCGATCTCCTGGAAGCCGCAGTTATGCAGCAGCCGCCTGGCAACATGCAGGTGTGCGTCCACCTGAGCCCAAGTCCGAGGCAGGGCGGCGCGACGTGCGCGGCCGAGACAATGCTCCACAAGCACCCGGCCGAAACCACGATTGCGGACGTCCGGGTGGACCACGAGGTTGTCGATGTGGCAGGAGCCGGAGGGAAATCCGCATCGTATGGCGCCGAGAAGCCGGTCCTCGTACGTGAGCCGGAACACCTCCAGGCCGCCTCGGAACCAGGCAGCGACGTCCTCGCGGCTCGGCCTGGCCCGCGCGCGCTCCTCATCGCTGAGAGGGTCGGCCGGCTCCGCCCAGGCGGCTTCATAGAGCAGCACCAACTGCCGCAGATCGGCTGCTACCGCATTGCCCACGCGGGGGGGAGGGTGCCTTAGAAAGCGCACAAGTCCTTGGCTGCTAGCGTATCGGCCGCCATGGACCTGATTGGGACGGCGGCTGAGCTCTACCAAAAGAGGTCGCCTGTACGAAGCCCTCGAGGCGGCCCAGGCGGCGTGCGAGCGCTCCCCTAAAGACGCGAAGGCCTGGCGGCTTCTGGCCAGGGTGGCGCGACACTGCAACCTTCCGGCAGCGAGCACCGACGCTCACCAGCGCGCCGCGAGGCTCGATCCGACCCTGCGGCCCTTCCCTCCCCTCCCCTGAGCGCTGCCCAGTTTCGGCGACTGCTGGCCGAGATCGCCCCGGAGGTGGCACTTGATGCCGGCAGCGGCCGGGTCACACTCTTCCAGGTCAATCTCGAAGAGGGTAGTTTCTCATTAGCGGAACTTCGCGAGCGCGTGGCCAGGAACTAGACGGAGGTGAAGCGATGATGCAGGTTGGCGAAGAGCTGCGGCGCCAAACGGAGAGGGCTCGACCCGATCTCCTGCGGCTGAGCCACCGGGTTCACGCGGCGCGCGAGATCCGCTTCGAGGAGCGTCAGTCCGCCGAGATGGTTGCCGACCAGCTGGCGGCCCGCGGCTTCATCGTGGAAAAGGGCGTTTGCGATCTGGAAACGGCCTTCGTAGCGACGGCTGGCAGCGGCTCGCTGACCATCGGCATCTGTGCGGAGTACGACGCGCTGCCCGGTATCGGTCATGCTTGCGGGCATAACATCATCGCTTCCAGCGCAGTTGGCGCCGGGCTGGCGCTGGCCCGAGTGGCCGACGACCTGAACCTGACGGTTAGGGTGCTCGGCACACCGGCCGAGGAGAGCGGCGGCGGCAAGATCCTCATGCTCGAGCGGGGAGCTTTTGACGGCGTTCACGCCGCGATGATGGTCCACCCCTCACCGGAAGAGCGGGTCTACATGGACTGCCTGGCGGTTTCGCACTTCCGCGTTGCTTACACCGGAAAAGAGGCCCACGCCTCCGCCTATCCCGAGCGGGGCGTGAATGCCGGCGACGCCCTGACAGTGGCGCAGGTGGCGATTGGTCTGCTCCGCCAGCACTTCAACCCGAATGATCAGGTGCACGGCATAGTGACCGACGGTGGTTTGGCGCCAAACATAGTGCCGGCCCTCTGTGAGGGACGTTTTTACGCCCGTGCCGTCGACCTGAAGGCTTTGGTCCAGCTACGCGCCCGCATCGACAAATGCTTCCAGGCGGGTGCCCTGGCGACAGGCTGCGGGCTGGTGGAGGAAGACGAGAGCCCGCCCTATTCCGAGTTCCGGCCTGACGTCGAGATGGCCAAGATCTATCAGCGCAACGCAGTCGCGGTCGGTCGCCGCTTCGAGGAACTGCCCCCCAGGCGCGGTGGTTCGACCGACATGGCGAACATCTCTCTGGCCATGCCGACCATACATCCCATGCTCGCCATCGAGTCCAAGGGGGCCAGCAACCACCAACCAGAATTCACGGCTGCCTGCGTGACCGAGTCGGCGGACAATGCGGTGCTGGAGGGCGCACTCGCGATGGCTTTGACTGTGGCAGAGCTGGCGACGACTGACAGCGTGCGACAGAGGCTGCTCGCGGGCTCGACCAAGTATTCCCAGTAGCGCTGGTTGCCCTACCAATAGAAAGGGGCCGCAGCTGGGGCGTGGTGGCAGAGTTTAGCAAGCCCCAAACCGCGTATAGGCTGCGATGATGGAGAGCCAAAGCCACGATCCGAGGCAATCGCTTGCTGCCCTGCATCACAGTCTCGAACGCTTCTTCACGCCCATCGTGATCGTCGGCGCGCTGGCCTCAGTGCCTCTCACGGTAGTGGAGGAGAAGGGTGCGCTGGGAGCTGACCTGAGCGGTGCTGACTGGCTCATATGGGGAGTGTTTGCGGTGGAGTTCGTCTCCCTGCTGGCCACAGCGCCCGACAGGCGCAGCTTTCTGAAGAGCCACTGGTTGAGCCTGTTGATAGTGGTGGTCTCGTGCCCTCTGCTGCCAGCGCTGGCCGGCCTACTGCGGCTGGGTCGCCTGGTGCGTATTGTGCGGCTGTTCCGGCTGGTGCGGATGGTGGGGCTGCTCACATTGGCCCTCCCGGCTCTGGGTCGCGTACTGGGTCGCAGGGGCCTCCTTCATCTGGCCTCCCTCACGGTGGTGCTGATCTTCGGCGGTGGTGCCTTGATGAGCATTCTCGAACCGGGCACTGTGAAAGGAGACTTCTGGTCGGGCGTCTGGTGGGCGATAGTGACCACCACCACCGTCGGTTACGGCGACATCTCACCGACGACACTGGCCGGGCGGTTGGTGGCGACAGTGTTGATGTTCACAGGCATTGGTCTAACTGCGACCTTGGCCGCGTCCGTCGCGGCTCACTTCGTGGGTCAGGAGCAGGGCCTCGAGCAGAAGCAGCTGGAGGCGCGCCTGCAGCACATGGAAGCTCTCTTGGAACAGCTCAATCAACAGCGACCAGGCGCCGAGGAGCGCCCAACCCAGTCTTAGCGCCCTATGTTGTTATCACTATCGCGGCGCACCGTAGGAAAGGCAGGGGAGGATGAGCAGCGCGGATTCTGAGACCCCAAAAAACCCAACTGATGACCAGCTCATCGAGGACGCGCTGGCAACCGACCGCTTGCTTCCTGGCGAAGAGCGCAACCTGGCCAGCACGCAGCCTGACGACGCCCAGCACTGGCGCGATGTGTATGTGCAGCTGGTGGAGTTCAAACAGGGCCTGCTGGAGGAGTTGGAGCAGCAGGTCGGCAAGGTGACCCCGGCAGGTCAGCCGGAACTGCAGCGCGACCGGGCAATCATGGAGCGGGAAGCGAGGCGGCTCACCCGCCGCCTGGACTACTGGCAGCGTCGCTTGGACGGCCTGACCGGCCGCGCCGGCTGAGCACGCCGGGAGACGGAGGCTTGCCGCCCCCGCTTGGAGATACCCGTGCCACCGACCGCCAGGGTCTGGCTCGGCGAGAGAAGCGTTTTATGCGCCCAGATGTCCGATCAGCAATGCGGTCCTGGTGCTCACAGCCCTGCTAGACTTGTGACGCAGGCGACTTGCGCGCAGGCATGACAACCTGATTGACATCAGAGTTCAGGAGGTAGGCGGTTTTGCTTCATTTCATCGGGTTCATCATCATCGGCGGCATCGCCGGATGGCTGGCCGGAAGGTTTATGAGCGGCAGAGGGTACGGTCCAATTCTGGACATTCTCTTGGGGATTGTCGGCGGTATCATCGGCGGCTGGATACTGAGCGCGATCACCAACACGCTCAATACCGACTCGCCTTCCGGTCTCATAGTTGATTTCATAGTCGCCTTCATTGGGGCGTGCATCCTGGTGGCGATCATCCACCTGGTCAGGCGAGAGCCCATCCGCTCTTAGCGGTCAGTGCTGCCGGCCAGCCCCCATCGCACGGTGGGCCGGCAGTATCGTCAACTTTCGGCCCACGCTGAAGGTGCCTTATGGGGTACTGGGTTTCAGGGCCCGCAAGTGTCGAGCAGCACACTGCTGATCCCGTTGTTGCGGAACAGTTGCGATCGGCTGGCACGACGCACAGGGTGCCTCGGGAATCGAGCAGCGGCAGAGCGCTGCATCGTAGGCGACCATGTATTCGGCCATTGAGCGCGCTTGTCGACGTAGGCCGGTGAGTATTCAAAGCGGCAGAAGCAGCAGATAACGGTCACTGCCCTGCGGACCCCGGTAGGTGATCACATCTCGCGCGGGTCACGACTTGCTCCGGGGCGTGTTCGGAACGCTGTTCGGAAGCCGACGCTGACGTAGCTGCGTTGCCCTGCAGATGGAGTCAGGCCGGCGGCGCAAGCTCCTTGGAGCCGAGTGGCTGGACTTGCTCGAGCGGCTGCTCCGCCTGCTGCTTGGTCGGCTTCTCCGCGGTCAGCGGCAGCTCCATCACAAAGGTCGCTCCGCCGCCCTCGGCGGGAAGGTGGCGAAGGGAGCCGCCGTGGGCGTTCACCACCCCGGCGGCAATCGCGAGGCCGAGTCCCGCTCCACCACGGTCCCGGCTGCGAGCAGGATCAGCGCGGTAGAAGGGCTCGAACGCTCGCGCGGCGGCGTCTGGTGTCAAGCCCGGGCCGTGATCTCGTACTGACAGGATCGCGCGGCCGTCCAACTGATCGAGACTGACTTCGATTCCGGTTCCGGCAGGTGTGTGGCTGATGGCGTTGCGAAGGAGGTTGCTCACCGCCTGGCGCAGGCGGGTGTCATCGCCGACTATCTGGACCGGCTCTGGCGCAGAGAGCGAGACACTCCTCTCGGGGGCCACGGCGCGCGCGTCCTGGCAGGCATCCTCGGCGATCCGGCGGAGATCGAGAGGCGCCTCTTCCAGCGGCCGGCCCTGATCGAGCCGGGCCATCAGCAGCAGGTCTTCGACAAGCGAGCTCATCCGCAGCGACTCCGCCTCGATCCGCCGGTGGGCGATGGCGGCATCCTGAGGGGAAGCGACAGCCCCTCGTCGGAGCAGCTCCGAATAGCCGCGGATGGAGGTGAGAGGCGTGCGCAGCTCGTGCGAAGCGTCAGCGACAAACCGGCGCAGGCGTTGCTCCGACTGGCTGCGCTGCTCCAAGGCGGCTTCGATCTGGCTCAGCATGCCGTTGAGAGCCAGGCCCAGGCGACCAATCTCGGTCTGGGGCGTGGCCGGCTCGACACGTCGGCCGAACTGACCGCCCGCTATAGCCTGGGCGGTGGCGCCCATTCGCTCCAGCGGTCGCAGACCAAGTCCAACCACCCACCAGGCGAACACCAGCAACGCCGTCAGCACCGCGGCGCTGATCAAGCCCTCACTGACCAGGAGCTCGGCCAGAGTCGAGTTCACGTCGGTGAGTGGGATGGCCAGGACCAGCCGGTCGCCGCTGGGCAGCGTCTGGAACAGGGCGCGGTAGTCCCTGACCCCTCCGCCGCCGCTGAGATTGCGAAGCAGCGGTTGCCCGCCGGCAGAGCTGGGGAACTGGTTCGGCAGCTGCGGTTGGGCGGCTGAGTCGGCACCGCCGAAGGTGAAGGTGCCGGCGAAGACATGGCCGTCCGGACTGCGCAGCTCCGCAAACGTGCCGGAGGGAAAGGACGGTGGAAACGAGCCGCGGCTTGGGGCACCGCTGCGGAGGTCCAGGAGGTAGCGGGCGGCGGAGTCGCGGCCGGTCA
The DNA here is from genome assembly GCA_030948155.1 of Candidatus Dormiibacterota bacterium. GTDB lineage: Bacteria > Chloroflexota > Dormibacteria > Dormibacterales > Dormibacteraceae > Dormiibacter. The sequence goes on from JALZAW010000036.1 coordinate 7,099, forward strand.
GCAGCTGGTCGTCGACGCGCTGGAGCAGGAACGATTGCAGGGCCACATACGTGGCCACGCTGCTGATTGCGAGACCGACGATGACGAGCAGCACCAGGCCGACGACCAACCTACCGCGCAGGGACCGAATCAAGCGCGAGGTGACCTCAGGACATAACCCACACCGCGGACCGTCTGGATCAGCGGCGGTTCCACGCTGTCGACCTTCCGGCGCAAATAGCTGATATAGGTCTCGAGGACGTTGGCCTGACCGCCGAAGTCATAGTGCCAAACGTGATCCAGCAGCTGGCTTCTAGTCAGCACCCGGCCGGCGTTGATCAGCAGGTATCTGAGCAGCCTGTATTCGGTGGTTGTGAGCTCGATGACACGGCCTGCCCGGCGCACCTCGTGAGCATCTTCGTCAATCTCCAGGTCGGCAAGCTGCAGCAGGTTCGCCGATCGCTGAGACGGATCCTCGTGGCGGCGCAGTACTGCCCTCACCCGGGCCACAAGTTCTTCGATGCTGAAGGGCTTGGTCACGTAGTCGTCGCCGCCGACGGTCAGGCCCCGCACCTTGTCCTCGGTCGCATCGCGGGCGGTGAGAAAGATGACGGGTACGCGCTGCCGCTCAGCAGTGAGCCGTTTCAGCACCTCGAAACCGTCAAGATCCGGCAGCATCACGTCAAGGATGATCAGGGCCGGCTTGAAGTTGGTGACAGCTGTCAGGGCCGCACGGCCGCTGGCCGCTGTCTCGGTGGCGAACCCCTCGTAGCGAAGTGCCATCGCAATGAGCTCGATGATGTTCGGCTCGTCGTCCACCACCAGGACCCGGGTGCGCTCTCCTGTCACCTTTTCCATGCTGTGGCCTGAAGCTGTGAAGTTACTGTAAGCGACATGTGCTGAGGTCGCGAAGAAAAGGGCCGGAGGCTCGAAGCCCCCGGCCCCTGTTACGGGAGGGTGGGAGTCGGGTTTCACAGCACCGGTGAGGGGGACCCGCCGGCGCTTGAACCCAGCTTGTCGGCAGCGGTTTAGGGCTGCCTTACGAATTGCTATGAGTTGTCTGGGAGCGACAGGAGCAGCAATCCTCAGGAGTCTCCCAGCGTTATCCCAGCTGGTTCTACTGCTGCCGGAGTGCAATCAGTGGCATGACAAACGCATCGTGCACCCGGGTCTCGGGCCAGGGAGGAACCGGCGTCGCGCTGAAGAGGTGGCGGCGTTCCGCGTCCCGACTTGCCATTGCCGGCGGCGCTGCCGCTCTTCTTTTGAGCGGCTGCTCGGCCACCGCTTCCCTGCCGTTCGCCGGTCGTTACGGAGTGACAGTAAGCAGCGGGCTCCCCGCCTCACCAGTGCCGGCGACAGCTGCCGCCACGGCCGCAACGTTGACGCCGCAGACCAGCTCAGCCCTGGAGCAGAGCTTCGTGCAGGTGGTCAAGACCGTGTCCCCCTCCGTGGTGCAGATCGAGTCCGCCACTGGTCTGGGTTCGGGCGTGGTGTTCGACAGGAAGGGAGACATAGTGACCAACGCGCACGTTCTCCAGGGCCAGCAGACGTTCAATGTGACCACCGCCAACGGCGGTCAATCGAAGGGCCGGTTGGTTGGAATCGACCCCAGCCACGACCTGGCGGTGGTCAGGATCGCGTCGACGACCCTGACGCCGGCCACCTTTGGCGACAGCAACAAGCTGCAGGTGGGTGATCTGGTGCTGGCGCTCGGCAGCCCCTACGGTCTGCAGGGCTCGGTGACACAGGGTTTGGTGAGCGCGATGCACCGCGACATCCCCGAATCCCGCCAGGTGACGCTGCAGGGCTTGATCCAGACCAGCGCCCCTATCAACCCGGGCAACAGTGGCGGCGCGCTGGTGGACCTGAGCGGCGAGGTGGTGGGAATCCCCACGCTAGGCGCCAGTGGCGGAGCCGGGATTGGCTTCGCCATCCCGAGCTCCGATGTCGTGCGGGTCGCCAACCAGCTGATCGGCCAGGGCTGATCGCGATTGCCGGGCCGCCCATCATGGCGGAGGTGGGAAATACTCTGGCTGGCTAGGTCGGACGATCGATGCGGACGTCGGGCAGATCGCCAGTCAAGGTATTCCAAAGCTCGTGGTCCAAGTCGCGCTTGGCTACGTACAGATGTGGCGCGTCGGCGGTCTCGCCACCGATGGCCTTGAAGGGGCCGCGCTCCCGGTCCCGCAAGTCCAGGTAGACGCTGCCCTGTTCGAGACGAGTCCCCTCATTCAGGACCGCCAACTGCTCCAGCTGCGGGCCGTCCAGCCAGGGCAGGAGGTCGTGGACCCTCTTCGACTCGGCGGCGACGAAGCTCTCCTCAGCGTGTCCGGGCCCGGTCTGCAGCCGTGGATCATGCAGGTCCTGGTCGAAGTCTTCCGTCTGCTGGTCGGGACCGCGAGGGTTGGTGAGCTCCTCCCGCCGTACATCGTGGGTTTGTGCGTGCCTACCGGCTGGGCCGCCAACATCGGAGTAGGGGTTCCGCGCATCACCCGGAGTCTGGTCGTGCTGTCCGCGCCTCGGCAAGTTGTGCTCCTTCTAGACGATCTGCTGGTAGCAAGACATTATTACCCCGCCCTGCCCTCAGGCGGGCTCGGTGGCTTGCTCATTTGCCGAAAGCCAGCAACGCTCCCTGGACCAGCGACTGCAGCTTTGCCCAGCAGATGTCTGGATGGACCCTGCCGAACCCGGCGAAAGTGCCGAAACCGCAGTCGGTGCCGGCGATGACTCGATCGGGACCCGCGATCTCGACAAATCGTCTCAACCGCTGGGCGACGAGATCAGGGTGTTCGACGTAGTTGGTGCAGGTGTCGATCACGCCCGGTATGAGTATCTTGTCCTCGGGCAGCTGGACGCCCGGCCACGCCTCCCACTCGTGCGCGTGGCGGGGATTGGCCGCTTCGAAGGCGATCATCGACGGTTTGGCCCGCAGCACTATCGGCAGGATTTTGCGCAGGTCGATGTCGCTCGTGTGGGGTCCCTCGTAGTTGCCCCAACAGACGTGCATCCGTACCCGTTCGGCAGGCACGTCGGCGAGGGCGTGGTTCAGTACCTCGACCTGTTCGGCGGCGTGCTCCAGGAATGCCTCCTCGCTCTCGTCGCGATAGCGGATGTGGCGACCCATGGCCAGGTCGGGACAGTCGACCTGCAGAATCAGGCCGGAAGCCGCTATCTCGTCGTACTCGACCTTCATCGCCTCGGCCACCGCATACAGGTATTCGCGCTGCGTCGAGTAGTACTCGTTGGGCTGAAAGACGGCTATCACGCCCGGAGAGGCGGCGGTGAGGAAGGCCGCCTTCACAGGTTGAGTCTCAGTTGCCCCGATCAGGTGGCGAATGTCCGCTCGAACCGGCCTCAGGTCGCGGACGGCTATCGGCCCCCGGCAGATCGGACGCCGGTAGACAGGGGTCTCGCCGCGACTGGCGATCCGGTCACGGTAGTCGGGGAAGGCATCGAGATCGGCAGGGACCGCTCGGGGCGCGTCGCCTAACTCGAACCCCGTGAGGCGGTGGCGCATGTAGGTCGCGTAGCTGATCTTGCTCATCTCGCCATCACTGACCATGTCGATGCCGGCGGCGACCTGCCGGGCGACCACCTCGGCAACCGATTTCCGGAGGATAGAGTCACTGGCGGCCGGGTCCGTCTCCTCGCCGTCGTCCTGTTGTCGGACCACTCGCACGACAGCCTCCGGACGGGGCAAGCTGCCCACGTGAGTGGTGAGAACCCGCTTGCCGTCAGCGCCAGTCACCAGCCGGCTCCAGGGGACTGCGCAACTCTAGGCGAGACCGGCGGCTGTGTCAGAGTCGAAAGCCAGTCGATCAGCCGCTCGGCCACCGCTTCCGGCTGCTCCAACGGTGCCAGGTGCCCGCAGCCCTTCAGTTTCTCCAAACGGGATTCCGTTATGCCTGAAGCGAGTTCCTCCTGGACCGCCACAGGGCAGATCTGGTCGTCTTGACCGGCTATGACAGTGGCTGGGCAGGCGATCGCCGCCAACCAGGGGCGGCTGTCTGGTCGGGTCGTCTGCGCCATCAGCTGGCGCCGGAACGCTTCGACCCCCACTGACCGGGCCATGCGTTCGACGCGATCGCGCAGCGCTAGGTCTGAGCGTCTGGCTGGTGGGAGCAGCGCGTCAGGTTGGGTGGTGGCGATCTGGCAGAACCGGCCCTGCCCGGCCTCGTCCTGCAGGCGCTCCCACTGCAGTAGCTGTTCGTCGTCAGGGGGTCGCGCACTTGAACTGATGAGGGCTATCCCGCTCACCCGTTCAGGCGCGCGCCTGATCACTTCCAGGCAGACGATCCCACCCAATGAGTGGCCGGCCAGGGCAAAGCGGCGCGGCGCGCTGGCCAGCACAGTCTCAGCCATACCGGGCACCGAATCATCGAGGTCGATCCGGGCGACCTGGAGCCTGACGCGCTCACCGAGCCGAACCGAGACCTCGCTCCACAGATCGGCATCACAGAGCATGCCCGGCACCAGCACCAAGTGCCCTCGCTCGGCTGCGACTTGGGAGGGAGCCAGGAGACCTGGCTGACGCGGCAGCAGCGCCAGGCTGGCGCGATCTTCGCGGACGGCGTTGGCAAAGGCGCCCATGGTCAGCTGGGTCGCCACGAATACGATCCCTGCCGCGCCCCAACTCCGCCACTTGCGGGCTTCTTCCGGGCGTCCGGCCACAAAGAGCAGTGGCACGCGCGCCGCCCTGGCTGCAGCGCCGATGGTCTCCACAGCGGCAGCCACTGACGGATGCTCGGGATCGCCCGGGTGCCCGAGCGAGATCGAGAGGTCATTCAGCCCTATGAGCACTCCGCTCACTCCGGTTGTGGTCAAGATGCCCGCGGCGGCATCGACAGCCTCGGCGTCCTCGATCTGCACGAAGACCACCGTCTCAGCCGCCGCCTGCTCCAGATGGCGCGCCAGAGGGATGTCGCCGTAGCCGCCAGCCCGAGTCGACAGAGCTAGGCCGCGCCTGCCAAGTGGCGGATAGTGTGCGGCCGCCACGGCTGCGCGAGCGGTAGTGGGGTCGGTCACGTGCGGGATCACCACTCCGCTGGCGCCGCCATCCAAAGCCGACAGGATGGGGCCAGGATCGAGGCTCGGCACTCGCACGAGTGCGGGCATTCCCACCGCATCGGCGGCGCGGAGGTGATGCTCGAGCTCGAGTCCCCCGCCGGGCCCATGCTCTGTATCGAGGAGAACAAAATCGAAGCCGGCCCGACTGGCCATCTCCACCTGAGCCGGCGCAGGCATCTTGACGAAGAGACCCCTGACGGGCTCCCCGGCGCCCAAGCGGCTGGCCAGGGATGGGCCTTTCAAGCCAGTCTCCTGGTTCCGCCCGGCCCTGCGCTCAGCATCGAGTTTGGTCCGAGACTGTCAGCGGAAGTTGGGTGCTGACGCTCTGCTCTGCGCTTAGTGCTGAATAGAGCTCCGGCCGGCGGTCGCCCAGCACATCGTTGAGTTCGCTCCAGCCCTTCCGCCGGGCCAGGACAAGGTCGACATCAGCTGTCACCGGCCCTGCCTCGGGCGTCGTCGCGATAACCCAACCGGACTGGTCGATGATCGCCGTGCCAGCCGTCCACTCCTGTCCCCGTTCGACCCCCACCCTGTCGCAGCAGGCGATAAAGACGCGGCTGGTGCGAGCGGCAGCCATTGCGATGATCACCTCTGGCGGTCGTTCATCAGCCGGTCGCGCCACCAGCGGCCAGTTGGTCGGGACGACTATGAGATCTGCGCCTCCTAAGGCCAGTGTCCGAGTCATCTCGGGAAACTCGAGGTCGTAGCAGACGAGCACGCCCACCCGGCCGACGTGTGTCTCGAGCACAGGTGGCGCGGCGGCACCGGGTTCGAAGACGAGCTTCTCTCGCTCCCACAGGTGGGTCTTCCTGTAGATGGCGCGGACGCCTGAGCCATCCACTATCGCGGCGCTGTTGTACAGCCGGCCGTG
>JALZAW010000326.1:0-1732 GCA_030948155.1 Candidatus Dormiibacterota bacterium
TTTCTCGACGTTTCCGTTCCGCAGATCGGTCCAGGCCTCTGCCTCGGCAGGGTTGCGGGCTCGCCTAACCGTGCGGAGCTCGACAGCGAGGTCGCGCTCCGCCGCCATGGCGTGAGTCACAGTCCACAGGCCGCCGGCCTCGACGGGAGACAGCTGCTTGTCGTCGCCGACCTGAACCAGCGTGGCGCCGCTGTCTGCGGCAGCTTCCAGGAGCGGCGCGTAGCGCCAGTGATCGACCATGGCAGCCTCATCGACCAGGAGGACGTCACTTGGCCTCAGTTGGAGCGCGTCGTAGTCGACCCGCGCCGTGAGGCCATCCAGGGTGAGGCCGAGATCGGCTCCGGAATCAGCTTGAGCCTGTTGAGCGGTTCGGCCGGCGACGGCCAGGGCGATCACCCGGCGGCCCTGGTTGTGCCAGACATTGACCATGGCGCGGGTGGCGTAGCCCTTCCCAGTACCGGCTGGGCCGGCGATGCTCACGAAATGGGCGCCACTCGTGGCGACCGTGATCGCCTCGCGCTGCGCCAGGTCAAAAGGGGAGCCGTTCTCCTCCTGTTCGCGAAACTCGGCCTCCAGACGCTGGAGGTCAGCTGTCGGCGCTGGAGGAGAGCCCAGGAGTCGCTCGGTCGCCTTGGTGGTGCGCTGCTCGGCGGCGAGGACCTCCAGGGTCGTCACGTACAGCCCGTCCGTGCTGAGCAGAAGGTCGCCCTCGCCGAACATCTCCGCCACGGTGTACTCGGCGATCACCGGGGCGACCAGGCCGACGGCGCGCTGTTGGGCGAGCGCGTCGAGCCTGCGTCGGGGGACGCGGGCGTACTCGCGGGTGAGGTCGGCCAGGATCTCTCGGCGGAGCTCCTGTGCTTCCGGGCTCTCCTCGCGGCGCTCTGGAATCCCGGCGATTCGGCGCGCGTCGGCCTGAGCCTTCGCTGCGGCGACTGCCTCAACGCCATAGCCGTGCTCTCTCGCCTCGGCCTCCCAGGCGGCGCGCAGCTCGCTCGAGGTGCGCTTGGCCTTGGGGCCGCGGTGCGAGGTGACGAATCGCTCCCAGCCTGGGCCCTCGGCCTCGCGGCCGGTCGCCTCTCGATATCGGCGCTTCAGATCCTCGATCTCCTGGGAGCGCGCCGACATGGCCTTGACGAGCTCCCGCGGGACTCCCTTGATCTCCCAGGCGACCCGCTTGACCTTGCCATGGGCGTCTCGGACCAGCTCGCGCTCGATCTCAAAGCCTCGAAGGCGGAGGAGTTCGGCCAGCCGCGCCGAGGCGTGCCCGTCCAGCTGCGCCCCGTAGTTGAGGATCTGGCGCGACTCCAGAGCGCGCAGCTTGCCCTTGGTGTCGAGCGCGCCTAAGACGACGGAGTGAACGTGGAGGTCCGGATCGGGGATGCCGGGCTTGGCCTCCGTGAGTCGGGCCGTGGTGTGGAGCGCCTGAACTCCGACGTAGTCCTGGGCGGTCACAAAACGGCGATCGTTTCCACCCGGCCCGTATCGCTCGCGGAGGAGCGGTTCCTGGCCGAGCATCACCGCGATGGCGCCAGCCGCGGCGCCGATGATCATGCGCTCCAGCTCGTCGCGGAGCGGCTGGTCAGCAAGCGCCCAGAGGATCGACACCGACTTGGGCGCCGGGCTGAGGGTGCAATCCTGGCCTCCGACCATGGTCCGGTTCGGCCCCCAGCGGCGGATGAGCTCGCCCGTCTCCGGGTGCTGCCCATTGATCAGCCGCTCCACCTTGGTG
>JALZAW010000326.1:1742-3683 GCA_030948155.1 Candidatus Dormiibacterota bacterium
GAAGTCGCCGAGGCCGAGCTCGACGCGGGCTCGATCGGTGACGAGCCAGCGCATGAACGCGTGATCGGCCTCGCTGTAGTAGTCGCCCGCGGCCTGCGGGTCGGCCAAATAGGAGGTGACTTGGCCGGCCGTCTGCTCAGCACCGATCGTGAACTTGTGGTGTGAGAAAGCCATCTCGGTGGCCGGATTCTAGCCTTATCTAGGACTTTTGTCCGTAAAGTCTGGTCGTTCCTCGTGCGCCTGTAAAGGTGCCGTCGGAGACCGTCTGGAGGCGTAGGCTGCGGCTGTGGCGAGCCCCCGCTACCGGTTTCCCGCCTTCTACGGTGGCGATGCCTTCGGGTCGCCGACGGCATGGTGGGTAGTCGGTTGGGATGAGGAGCTGCTGAGCTTTACAGGCCGACTTGAGATGGACCGAGAAGGCGAGATCCCGGGTGAGGACTTCGACCCGAACGAGGGGCCGGCGGCGCTTGTCGGCGTGACGATGGGGGAGCTCGCGGAGCCGGCGGAGCTGGTCGACGCCATGGCGGAGACGGAGCCTGACGTCCAATTGCCGACTGGCCTCGACGAGCGCCTGGTCGTGGACCGCCATCAGCACATACAGGCTCTGAGCGCCGAACAGTGGCAGGAGATCCGGGAAAGGGCTGCTCAGGGCTGGACTCGACCAGAGTCCCCGGTCTAGCAGCTCGTGGCGTCAAGCCCTCGGCACCGTGACGAGCTTCTGAGGGCCTCTTTTCCTTAGCTCTTAAGCCTTCCGGTGTCTCGCGTTGCAGCTTAAGGAGCGGATGCTCCGGCTTTGGGTCGACGCGCCAGACCGACCATTTCTCAGCGTGGAAGTCCGCCAGCGCCAAGGCTGCCTCGACCTCTGCAGTCGGGATCAACTCGCCTAGCGGCCTGGCGTAGGCGTCCACCCACCAGTGATCGGGTGTCGTCGAGGGCCAGACGTGGGCGAGGCTTCGACTGTCCATTCCCTGTCCGCCGCCGACAGTTAGGCTGGCAACCGCAGTGCGTCCCGCCGAATACGAGCAGACCATCGAAGCGGTGCGGGAATGGTACGCCAAGCACGGTAGGCTGCCGAGGCGCCCGGAATGGGAGAAGGCTGCCCGTGGGCGGCCGACGACCAGGACGATCGATCGACGCTGGGGCTGGGACAGGCTCATGGCGGAGGCCTCCGGACGACGGCCCGCTCAGCTTCGCCAAGCGGAGTTCAGAGAGCGCCGGCGCCAGCTTCTCCTGAAGCTGCGCGCTGCTCGTGACGAGCTCGGGCGCTGGCCGGCGAGCCGGGAGTGGGATCGGGCGGCCACTGACCATGTCTCCTCCCGGAGTTACGCCCGCATCTTCGGCAGCTGGGCGGCGGCGAGCCGGGCGGCGGCGAGGCTCACGCCACAAGCGGGTACTTCAACTGCTTCGGTGGACCTGTGGGGATGGCTGTAAGGAGAGTGGGTGTGATAGGACGACTACTTCCACCAGTCCTTGCCTAGTTCACGTTCCAGCCGGCGAAAGATACCCAGAACGAGCGGCAGTTTGATCTCGTTGTGTCGTGGGATGACTACCAGCGTGGCGCCGCATTTCCAGATTTCGTGTGCTCCCCCTTGTCGCTCGAAGGTCCAGGTTTTCCCTCTTGACTTGGCGGCCTTCCGGATCTGCTGTACCATCGCGGCTCGCTTCACCGTGTACAGTCTAGGTTCATTGACTTATTAAGTCAAGAGTACTTGACATTATGGCCGTATACGCCCAAACTTAGGGCATGAGCACAGAGCGGAGAGCCTATCTGGCGGAGGCGGTGCGGGACGAGGATGGGTGGTGGATCGTGGAGGTGCCCGAGGTAGACGGGGCTATGACTCAAGCTCCTCGACTGGACCAGGTCGAGGAGATGGCGCGCGAGGTGGTCGCCCTGCTTCTGGAGCTGCCGGCGGATTCATTCGATGTGGTGGTCAGGCCGAG
>JALZAW010000327.1 GCA_030948155.1 Candidatus Dormiibacterota bacterium
GGCTCTGTCACGGCCGGGCGCGCGCCACCCCGGACGAGTTGCGCTGGTCGGGGCGGGACCGGGCGATCCTTCACTCATCACGGTCAGAGCCCGCGATCTCCTTGCCGATGCCGACTTCGTGCTCCACGACACGCTCGTCGCCCCCGAGACCCTGGCGCTGTGCGGGCCCGAAGCCAGGGTGGAGTCGGTCGGCAAACGGGGCGGCGCCGAGAGCACACGACAGGAGGACATCACGGCTCGAATGATCGAGCTCGCGCGAGAGGGAAATCAGGTGGTGCGCCTGAAGGGCGGTGACCCGTTTGTCTTCGGGCGGGGCGGTGAGGAGATGGCCGACCTCCTTCATGCCGGCATCGAGGTCATCGTCGTCCCCGGGGTCAGCGCTGCGCTGGCTGCGCCTGCGGCTGCCGGCATCCCCGTCACTTTGCGAGGGGTTGCCTCCTCGCTGGCGATCACGACCGCTCAGGGGGGAGACTCGTTCGGGCGCCTTCGCGATCTCGCGCTCGCGTGCGACACGCTGGTGGTGATGATGGTTCGCGCCGGGCTGTCCGAGGTGGTTGCAGAGCTGGCCGGCGCAGTTGGGCCCTTACGACCGGCAGCCGTCATTGGAAACGCGACGCTGCCGAGCGAGCGCAAGGTGTCCGGGCCGCTGCGTGACATCGCGCGACTGGCGGATCGAGCACAGATCGAAGCGCCGGCCGTCCTTGTCGTCGGCGACGTGGTGGCCGCGAGCACAGTGCTTTCACAGCTGCGACGTCCGCCGGAGCACAGCCTGGTGGCGGACCGCTGACCCGCAGGGCTATGGAGACGTAGCCCGCTGGGGATCCCTGGTCATAGCCACCCGCGATACTAGGCGCAATGAGCGATCCGCCCGACTGGCTTGCGTCGCCGCCGCCGACGCCACCCTCAGCGCCACCGCCGCCCGCTCCAGAACCCCAAGCTCAAGGACCCCTTTGGGGTCCGCAAGCGCCTACGCGCCAGCACTGGTGGATTCGAATGGGCGGAGTCCTGGTCGCGCTGGTCGTGATCGGCGCTGTGGTCTGGGCCCTGCACGCAATTCTCATGCCCGGCGGCGATCGCCTGCCGCCCGCCTATCCCACCCCGACTCCGACTCCCTCGGGTGTCGAGCTCCAGCGCGCCAACGCGTTCTGGAACAACCAGGTCTATCCCTCGCTCGGCGTAGTCGTCACGACCCTGCCGGCGATGAAGTCCCAGTGCCTCACCGGCAGCCCACGCGCCGGTTGCCGCGCCGCGATGATTGCCACCGATCAGACGCTTCAGCAGACGATCACGATCATCAAGCACGGCGACATTCCGGCTTGCATCGCGACTCACGTCACGACGTTCATGGGTGATGTCGAGGCGATGGACGGCGGCCTCCAGATCTCGCTCAACGGATACAGGGCAGGAGACAGGGCGATGATCACGCAGGGCCTCATCCAGTTCACGGATGGCGTTCGGCCGCTGGTTGCCGATGGTGAGCTCGTCAACCGAGACTTGAAAGCCTTCTGCCACTAGTGGCCTGGGCGTCAGCCCCCGGCGACACCGCCTGGCGGAGGTACACCACCGAATCCCTCGTATGAGCTGCTCGGGATCCACCCCGATCAACCGCCTTGGCGGACGCCGCCGCCGCCGCGTCCGCCACCGCCTCCCAGGACCGTGCCGGCGCCGCTGCCGCTGCTCGGCACGTTGTTGGTGATCACTGCGATCACCACCACCTGGCCCAGCTTCAGACCGGACAGTATTTCCGTGCGGGTCGGATCCGATGCGCCCACCTGGACCGAGACTGATTGCGGCGCACCGTTGACCAGGACCTGGACAGTGTTGCCGGTGGCTGTCGTGTGAACCGCGCTGGTCGGCACCGTGAGCACGTGGACGACCTGGTTCACGACGATGCTCACTGTCGCCGAGATGCCCGGCTTGATCGAGTTGCTGATGTCGGTCAGCTGCGCGGTCACGCCGAATGTCGCCACGCCCGAGGCAATCGTCGCGGCCGGCGCGATCGCGCTGATCTTGCCGAGCACGGCCTGTGTGGAACCGGCCGGCGTCACCTGGGCGGTTTGGCCGATTGCGACCAGGTTGACCTGAGAGTCGCTGACGGTGCCGGTTACCTGATAGGAACCGGGCGCGAAGACCACGATGGCGTAGGTTGTGGAAGCGCCGCCGCCGACCGACTGGCCCGGCTTGATGTTGACCTGCGCGACGATGCCCGCGATCGGGGTCGTCAATCTGGCGCCGTCGAGCTGATGCTGCGTCGTGTTCACGTTGACCTGGTCGATCTGGATCTGCGCTTCGTCAATCTGGATCGTCTGCGCCGGCGTCGCGCCCGCGGCCAGCGAGCTCTTGGCGGCGGCGAGCTGCTGCTTGGCGGAAGCGAGCTGAGCGGCGGCCTGGTTGTTGCTCTGCTGGGCCTTGGCGGTCGTGGCTGCCAGCGAGCTCGTGGCAGAGTTGAGAGCCGCCTGGTCGCGGGCCAATGTCTGTTGATCGGCCGCAAGCTTCGCCTTGTCTGCGTTGACCGTCGCCGTGTCCTGCGCGCACCTGGGGGAGCTCGGGCAGTCTGCAGCCTGGGTCAGCAGGTCCGCAGTCAGCGTGACGTTGTCCTGGTCGACCACGGCCTGGTCCGCTGTGACCGTGCTGTGGGCCGCGGCGACCGTCGTCTGGGCGCTCGCGAGCGACTGCGCGTTGATCGCTTGGGTGTCCACCAGGCTCGTCGTGGCGTTGTTGACGGCAACCTGCCCGGCGGCCACCTGGTTCTGGGCCGACGTCAGGCTCTGCGCCGTCGGTCCAGCGCGATCCTGCGCCAGCTTCGACTGAGCCGCGGCGAGGGTGGCCTGGGCTTGAGACAGTTGCGCAGCCAGGACCGTCGGATCGAGGGCAGCGAGCGCCTGGCCCTGCACCACCGTTTCGCCCACCTGCGCCGTGACCGTCTGGATGGTGCCCGTGGCGGTGAAGTTGAGGTCGGCTTCGCTGACCGGGGCCAGGTTTCCCGCCATGCCGATGGTCTGAGTGATCGTGCCGTATGTGACCACCGCGGTCCGGTACGTGGTCGTTATCTTGCCGGCCTGCGCGTAGACGATCGAACCGCCCAGGATCGCGAAGACCAGGACCAGGATGACGAGGACCCTTCTCTTCAGCAGATTCGTGAGCAGGCGGCTTCTCATGCGCCGGCCCGGAAGGTCCGCGACGAGGCGTTGCCCACGTTGCCAAGATCGAGATCGGGCCTGAGAGGACGGTGGGAGAAGTCTCAGAACCTGCTGAGAGTTTCGCTTCGCTTAGCTGTCGGCAACGCGATTTACCTCCTTCTAGGTCAGGCTCCTGACAGCTTTTCCGCCACCACCAGGATGGCGGCCACCTCGAGGAGGGCTCCGGCGAGCTGCCCCGCGGCGCGTCGCGCCCGCGCTGCGAGATGCGCGCCGAATCGCATGCCGAGCTGCGCCGCGAAAAAGGCCTGCAGCGCGATCAGCGCGACGAGCAACAGGAGCGGCAGGCGCAGGAGACCGACACCAAAACCGACGGCAAGCTCGTCCAGGCTGATGCTGAGCCCCAGGGCCACGATCGCCCAGCCGCGCGCCGACTCGAGCAGACGCATGTTCTTATCCGCCTCCTCGTCTTCGTCGCCGCCGGGGCGAAGCATCCACGCGCCCGTCGCAGCCAGCACCGCCGCCGCGAGGACGTCAGACC
>JALZAW010000037.1 GCA_030948155.1 Candidatus Dormiibacterota bacterium
GTTGGTCTGGAACCTGCTCGTATTCGCTCTGGCGCTCCTGACCTACCGGCGGCTCAAGCTGCGGCTGCCGGCCGGGGTGGTCGGGCTGCTCTGGCTGGCGGTCTACGCGTTCGGCCGCTTCTGGCTGAGCTTTCTGCGCGAGGACTCCCTGCTCTACGGCCTGCGCCAGGCGCAGTGGGCGTCGCTGGCGATGATCCTGGCAGCGTTTGTGCTGAGCGCTGCTTGGCTGACCTGGGCCAGGCGCGGGCGTGGGGACGCCGAGCTGCCCGCCGCATCCACCGCGGCTCAGGGCTAGACAGGTTAGGTTAGTCGGACCCGGTGCGCCTGGCGCGTCGCAGCGGCCCTTGTGATCGCTTCAGGCTGTAACGGCTGGGAGATGTCCTCGATTCAGAGCTCGAATAACGAGCTCCCAGATCGCCAGCACGACAACAACCGCGGCGACCAAGACCTGCAGCGCTAGGAGCAATGACAGGCCAGGTCCGTACCCGAGCCCAAGGATGTTGTAGACAACCGATTGGCCGATGAGTTCACCGACAGTGTTGATCAGTCCAGCCGCAAGCAGCCCCAGGGTTCCGATGATGGCCAATCGATTCGGCAGCAGGTTAAGCAGCAGGGCCATCACGTATAGCCCAATCACCAAGAAGGACGGCTCCACAGCTGAGCCATCGCCGACCAGGAAGTCTCTCGTCACATTGGATGTCTGCTTGCCAAGAGGCATCTGGCCGATGATGGAGAGGAACGCTCCAGCCGCCAGCAAGAGCACCAGAATCAAGCCAGGCCAAGTAATTCTTGTTCGCCGCAAGATACCTCCTCCGGGTGGCGTTACAGGTCCTGCTTAAGGCACCTCGATCTTATTGCACCAGCTGCTGGCCGGCGGTTACGTACATGGCTCTCATGTCCTTACCCAAGTGCGTCGGGAACAGCTGATACGATCGAGAATCTACTGAATGTTCGGACCGTTAGTTACTGTCGGGCTCAGCGCTTACCACGGTTGAAGGTCCGTAGTTGTGTCGAAAAGTCGGCCTAGGCTAGGACCTCGGCGCTTCGGTTTCGGCCGCCCGAGCCCGAGCCTGGCGGAGCACTGGCGGCGGCTTCAGGTAGCGACCGGCGAACCAGGCCCCGCCGCCCACCAGGGGTCGAACGGCCGCGGCAGCCAGCCGAGGCTGGCGCATGCCGTACAGCTGTAGGGCGAGCTCCGGCAGGATCGAGATGGCCGCCTGGCCGGCGACTGCCCAGACGGGACGCAGAAAGACGGGCAGCGGCGGATGCAGCACTGTGTCCACGGCCTCGCGGGCCGGCCGGGTGACCTGCAGAAGGTGCGCACAGGAGTCGAGGAAGGCCAGGTTGGCAGCTTCGCTGGCGGGCACCGCCGCGGCCTTCAGGCCCACCAGCTCCGCCTGCCTGACCATCTCCGCCACGTACTCATCGGCCTCGCCGCCTGCCAGCGGGCCGACGAACCGGCGGTAGGCGGCCAGGAAGCTTGCAACCAGCGTCCCGTGAATCCAGAGCAGCAGGGTGGGATCGTCCGCCGCGTACGGCAGTCCTGTGACCCTGTCCACACCGTGGATCGGCATGTGGACTGCCCTCACCCGAGCACCCAACGCCTCGGCCTGCTTGGTGGTGCCAAAGATGGTGGTCATGACGTAGTTGCTGGTTCGGTCGTAGCGGCCCCAGACGTCCTTCCGGTAGTCACTGTGATCGGCCACCGCCGCTATCGCCAGCGGGTGCAGCGCCTGCCACATGAGCGCCGAAAGTCCGCCGACCAGCAGGGCCGGCTCGGAGTGCAGGCGCCAGGCGGCCGAGCCAGGGCCGAACAGGCCCAGGTCGGGATCTGACCGGGTGCGACGCGGCAGTGGGTTGCTCATCTACTCCAGCATGAATCGGGCCCGCTCCGGACCCTCGGGATCGTGTTTGAAGTAAACGTGGACAACGCCGCCGCCGGCAGCCAGAGCGCGCAGCTCGCGTCGCCAGCGCTCCAGGTCGGGCCGTTCGTAGGAGCGCCGGAGCCGGACATAGGCAAATTCCCCGGTCTCAGCCATCGGCGCCAGCGGCCACTCCTCAGCGTCGGTCCGGCAGAGGGCAGCGCCATGCCGCCGAAGGCAGTCGTAGACCGGCGGGCAGAACCACGACTCGTGCCGGAACTCGACAGCCGCAGGGTGGGCGAAGGCGGCAAGTATTCGGTCCAGCAGCCCCTCGTCACGCAGGCGCCCCGGCGGCCATTGAACGAGGGTGGGTCCGAGCCTGTCGCCGAGTGTGGCCAGCCGCTCACCCAGAGTCGCTGCGAGTCCCTCCTTATCGAAGGTTTCCGCCGAGTAGGTCAGACCGCGGCTTGCCTTGCAGCAGAAGCGAAAGTCCTGATCCACCTGGGCCGCCCAACCGGTCAGGGTGGTCACCGGCGGGAGCTGGTAGAAGGTGCCGTTCAGCTCCACCCCGTTCAGCCGCTCGGCATAGTAGGCGAGCATGCCCCGGGCGGCCAGGTCGGAGGGGTAAAAGACCCCCTTCCAGCTGGGATAGGCAAAGCCTGAGGTGCCGGCGTAGAGCGAGGTCAGGTTTCCTTCGAACGCAGCAGCTCACGCTCGACCCGCGCTCTGAGCTGGCCGCAGGCGGCCTCTCCCTCCCGCCCGCGTGTGTCACGCAGCGTCACGGTCAGGCCCTGGGCGCGGATCTGGGCCGCGAACCGGCGCAGCGCCGGCGGCTCCGGCTCCCGGTAGGGGGTGTCGTCGACGGGGTTGAAGGGGATTAGGTTGATATGCGCCAACCGGCCCCGAAGCAGACTGCCCAGCTCTCGTGCATCGCTCTCCGAGTCGTTCACGCCGGCCAGCACCACCCACTCGTAGCTCACCCGACGACCTGTTTGTTGACCGAAGCGGTCAGCCGCGGCCACCACGGCCCCCAGCGGGTACTTGCGGTTGATCGGTACGAGCTTGTCGCGCAGCTCGTCGCGAGCCGCGTGAAGTGAGATCGCCAGCGTCAGGGGCAGGCGCTCCTCCGCCAAGCGCTCGATGCGCGGTACGAGCCCGGCGGTTGAGACTGTGATGCGACGAGGGCTGATGCCGAGACCCCCCGGCTCGGCCAGGCGGCGCACGGCCGCCAGCACGGCCTCATAGTTCGCCATGGGCTCTCCCATGCCCATGAAGACGATGTGCGAGAGACGCCTACCCTCCGTCCGCAGGAGCCTCGCAGCGTCCACCCCCTGGTCGACTATCTCATGGCTGCGCAGATTGCGGCCGAAAGGTCCCTGCCCGGTGGCGCAGAACGGACAGCCTATCGGACAGCCAACCTGGGAGGAGATGCAGAGGGTGGTCCGGCGCTCGTAGCGCATCACCACCGCCTCGACCGTGTAGCCGCCCTCCAATCGATAAAGCAGTTTGGTGGTGGAGGCTTGGTCGGCCTCAGTGCGCCGGATTTCCTCCAGGGAGTGGCTGCGGAAGGTCTCCCCCAGGTCCCGGCGAAGTTCGGTCGGCAGCTCGCTCATCGTCTCGATCGAAGTCCCGCGCCAAAGATCCTGGCGGATCTGCCGAGCGCGATAGGGCAGCTGGCCATGGCCAATCAGCCACTTGCTGAGATCATCATCACTCAGTCCACTGAGAGCCGGTTTCGCCGCCAGTGAGATCACGCCGATACGATACTGACAGGTGCGCCGGCTCTTTCTGATCCTTACGCCCCTGCTGCTGCTGGCCGCCGCCACACCCGGCCAACGTCCAGCTGAGCGGCAGCCGCTGCCGGCGCCCAGCCCTGCCGCCGACGTTGACCACGGCGATGACATTCCAGAGTGGCTGCCCTATCTGGCAGCGCCGACTACCGGTCCTCGACCCACCTTCGGCTGGCCTCTACGGGGAGCCATCTCGCAACCCTTCGGCTGCACTGGATTGGCTGCCGAGCGGGGCACAGCTGATTGTCCTGCCGGCTTCCACCAGGGCCTTGACATCGCGCAGCCCCAGGGCACGCCCATAGCGGCCGCAGCCGACGGTGTCGCCTATGCCTTCCCCAACCGCGGCCGCTACGGCATGCACATCATCATTCAGCACTCGGGCGGCTATGCCACCGCCTACGGCCACCTGTCGCAGGCGACTGTCGGCTGGGGGGCGCAGGTCCGGGCAGGCCAGCCAATCGGTCTTGTCGGCACCACCGGCAACTCGACGGGTCCTCACCTCCACTTCGAGATCCGCTTCGCGGGCAGAGCCATGGATCCGGCGCCCTACCTCGCCGCGCCGAAGCCGGACCCGGCGGTCCTACCGGCCGGCTGGCCTGGCGCTCCGGCGGACGACTGGCGCGGAGTCCGCTGACCGGCCAGTTTGGCGGTCGATCACGCCTGGAAGTCGTTTTCGGCGGGTTTCGGCGGCTGATACCTTCGCGCCTGTTCCGGCCGGCCGCGCCAGCGCCATTCCTCGGGCAGCATGGCCTCCAGCAGGTCGTCGTAGGCGACCACGCCCAGGATCCCGCCGTCCTCGTCGACGACCGGCAGCGACGAGAGGTTGTAGTCGGCCATCTGGACAGCCACCGAAGGCAGGTCGGCGTCGGCGTACACGGCGATGGGGTCGGAGGGAGAGAGATCGAGAAGAGTCGCCGACTCCTCAGCGCAGAGCAGCTCTACGAGACCAACGGCGCCTGACAATCGATCGTCGGCAAGCGTGTAGAGCGTGGTCAAGGTGGCGGGCACCTCCTCCAACTCACGAAGCCGCCGGATCGTCTGCCCCACTGTCAGTGCTGAGGGCAAGGCGATGAATTCATTGCTCATCAGGCCGCCAGCGGTTTCCGGGTTGTAGCCGAGCAGCTTGCGAACCTTTGCCTGCTGCTCAGCCGGCAGCAGCTCGAGTACTGGGCGGCGCTGCTCCTGGTCCAGCTCCATCAGCATGTCGGTCGCGGCGTCGGGATCCATGTTGGCGAGGATGGTCGCCACCTCTTCCCGGCTCCGGCCCTTGATGAACTCCAATTGATGCTCCTCGTCCAGCTCCTCGAAAACATCGGCTTCGAGTTCGTGGTCGTGCTGGACCGCGTCAAGGATCTCCTCGCCCTCATCGTGGGAGGCCTCCTCAACGATGTCGGCGATATCGGCCGGCCTGAGTTTGGCCAAGCGGGAGGAGGGCCCCACCTGAGCCGACGGCACGTGACTCACCAGGGGCTCCACGCGGGCCCAGTCGATCTCGCTCTGATCGACCCTGCCCAGGCCGAACGCGGCCAGGAGTCGGGAGGGAGGTGAAGGCACTATCCCCGCCACCCGCCAGGTGCCCTGCTCATCTTCCAGGACGAGGTCCTTGACCCTCACCAGGCGAGCCGCATCGACATCGATAACTGAGTGACCTTGGACATCGCCCTCCAGCAGGACCTCCCCTGGGCGGCGTTCGAAAGGACCGCTGTCAACGCTCTCGGTGCGCAGCCTGCCGCCGTTGGCGGAGAGCTCGCTCAGGTCTCGAGCGGAAACGAAGACGTCCTTGCCGTCCCGGTGGACGAGCACGCCTGTGATGGTGGGCAGGCCGCCATCGACCAGCTTCACCACACCGTCGACGATCTTGCCTACCTCGTTTCCTGACGCAGTGAGCAATGGCTGATCATTCAGCTTCGAGAAATGCAGCCGAGACAAAGTGATCTACCTCCTAGTGGACCAATAGCTTAACTATGAGCGCCCGCCGCCAGCTGGATGCTTTTAACCACCAACAACAGAGCAGCGATGATCAGATACGCACGCAGAGCCGACATGCCCAACCGCCGCATGAGCGACCAGGTCGGCCGGTCCAGCAGCGCCAGCGGCGGCATGGTCCAGCCCTGCTGCCTCTGGCGCCGGGCTGCCGTCCGGTCAGTCCGTTGCCCTCTACCCCGAACCGCCAGGAAGCCGCCGAGGCTGAGCAAGGCGGCCAGCACCAGGGCTGCCATCACCTCGGCCAGGCTCTTGACGTCAACCCCGGGGAACAGCGTGGTGACAGTCAGGATCCCGGACAGCATCAGCAGCACTGTGATGATGACCGCGGCGATCGCGTTCAGCCAGGCGGGGTTCACCCAGGGCCCGAGCACCGCCCGATCGTTGCAGAGGAGGAGCAGGAAAACGCTGGCGCTCGGCAGCAGCAGCCCGGCCAGGGCCTGCACGGCTGTGGTGATCAACCCGAGTGGCGCGTGGGGGATCAGGACGATGCCGGCGGCGCCGATGACCAGTGCCGCGAAGCTGGCGTAGAAGCCGCGTGCCTCGCGGAAATTCCAATGCAGCGAGTGTCGCACCCCGAAGGTGTCACCGGCGGCGTAGGAGGTGGCCAGGGCCACAGCCGACGCCCCTATCAATGACGCGTTGAGGAGCACTATTGCAAACATTGCGCCAGCCGGTTTTCCCAAGACCCGGCTGAGGCTGTGCCCGGTCTGACCGGCATCGGCGAAGTGGCCGAAGTCCCCTGAGCCCGCGAACGCCGCCGCGCACGTCACCACGAGCGCGGCCGCACCGATGACTGTGATGACCGAGCCCAGGACGGTGTCTGCCCGCTCGTAGGAGATCCAGCGTGGCGTGATCCGCTTGTCAACGATGTTTGACTGCTGGAAGAACAGCTGCCAGGGAGCCACCGTCGTGCCGACTATCGCGATCACCAGCAGGATGGAGTCGCCGGTCAGCCCGCCCTGGATCCCGGGCACCACGAAGTCATGCACGACCGGGCCGATCGGCGCGTGGCTGATCACCACCAGCGGGATCACCAGGAAATTGGCGGCGACGAAGACGAAGAGCACTCGCTCCCATCTGCGGAAGCTTCCCGACGCTGTCACCACGATGAGCGCCAGCGCGGCGATCGGAACCGATATGTAAGGGCTCAGCCCGAAGTACTCCAGTGCCAGGCTGACGCCTATGAACTCGGTTACCAACGTCAGAAAGTTGAGCAGGAAGAGGTCTCCGACAGCGAAGATCCCCCACCACCTGCCGAAGCGCTCAAATATCATCTTGCCATGGCCCATCCCGGTCACGGCGCCGAGGCGGACCACCATCTCCTGGTTCACAATCAGGACCGGGATCAGCAGCAGCAGCTCCCACAAGAGGCTGGTCCCGTAGTTTTGGCCGGCCTGCGCGTAAGTGGCGACGCCACCTGCGTCGTTGTCACCGACCATGACTATGATGCCCGGGCCGATGACCGCCAGGAGGACGAGCAGTCGCTGCCGCAGCGAGCGCGGCGGTCCCGAACCGAGCCTGATCGTCCCCAGCGCACCTGTGATGTCGCCCACGTGCGCCGAGTCAAGGACGGCCCGCGAAGTGCCTACCGGATCAATTCCGCCTCGCGGCTCCAGCGAAGATCCGCGTTGGTTGCTCATCTGACACCTCCTGTTGGTTGAGTGCGTTGCCTCCGCCCCGCACTCCGACCGGAGATGAGCTAGCTGGCGCGAGCGCTTCCCAGACGGGCCACGGGGACGTCTCTCAAGTTCCGTGGGTCGGGACTCATACGCCTCCTTTCAACGCCCCTCATCGCTGGACCTCCGAGCGGGATGGCGCCTTGGGCAGGCTCACGACGGCGAGGCCGTCGTGTGCACCCCACTCGTTTAGCTTTGGCGCCGCACGGCTTAGACTCTCGTCAGCCACTTGGGGTGGCCCCTTTTTCCGGGGGCACCTGTCCTGATCCGGCGCGTCTCTCGACGTTTTAGATCAGTGGCCTCTTTCCGTGTGGTTGCCTCGCCTAACGAGGTGCAGCAAACTGCTGGATCAGGATATCACCTGCCGTTCGGCCTTCCGCGGGAAGGACCCTCGCCTCAGGCAGTGGACGTGTAACGGCCGCCCACCTCCCTCGCCCGGCCTTCCTGGATCAACTTGCGCAGGTGCGCCTGCAGCGTCATCTCGGCTGCCGGCCGCAGTTCCGAACCGGCCTCCAGCTCGGTATAGACGCGGTCAACGAGCCCGCCCAGATCAGTGGGGCCGGCAGCCAGGGCGCCCAGCACCTGGAGCTCACGTTCCACACGATGCTGCCGGTATTCGGCGATCTTGGCGGCCGGATCCTCGATCGGATCCCAATGGCCTGGAAAGATGAGGCGTGGCCTCAGTCGGGCGACGAGGTCAAGCGAGCGAAGATACTGGGCGACGTCGCCTTCCGGGTAGGTGACCATCGAGCTGCCGCGACCGAGGATCAGGTCGCCGCTGAAAAGCACCCTGTCCTCGGCCAGCCAGAAGGCGAGGTGGTCGGCGGCGTGACCTGGTGTGTGCAGCACCGTCAGGCTCAGCCGACCGACGCGGACGACCTCGCCGTGCTGGAGCTGAGGGTGGCGCAACACGCGGGCGTGATGGGCCGCGGCCAGCCGCTCGGCGCCCTCCAGATGATCGGCGTGTGAGTGCGTCACCAGTACGGTTCCCAGCGGCTGCTGCCCGAGCGCCGCAACTATGCGCCTGCGGTGCGCCGACGAGTCGGGCCCGGGGTCTATCACCAGCTTGACCGGCTCGTCGCCCACCACCCAGGTATTGGTGCCGGGACCTGTGTAGGGGCCAGCATTGGCAGCCAGGACCCTGCGCACAGTGGTCATCAGGCGTCCAGGCTAATGTCCTCTCATCCCCTCACAGCGCTGACGTCCTGCCGCAGCAATGAGTACAGCATCATGTCGTGCCAGGCGCCGGCTCGAAATTGGGCCCCCCGCAGCACGCCCTCCCGGCTGAAGCCTGCCTTCTCCAGCGCTCTCTGCTCGGCCACATTTTCCACGTCGGTTGAAGCTTCGATCCGATTCACCTGCGTGGTGGCGAACAGATGTCGGGCGAGCAGCTGCTGCGCCTCCACCCCGTACCCGTGGCCGCGCCCCTCCGGGATCAGGGCGATGCCGATGTTCCAGGCCCTGGATTCAGGATTGGGTCCATGGCTCACCGCGTGCCACGTCACGGTGCCCAGGGGCGTGGCGTCGGCGCTTCGCTCGACCAAGAGCAGGCCGCGCTCGTCGCTGATCAATCCTGGTCTCGCCAGCACTCGGGAGAGAGAGGCCGACGGTGCCTGACCAAAGTCGTTGAAGGAACCGCGATAGTGCGGCGAGCTGTTCCAGAGGTCGAGCAGAGTGCCGTCCCCAGAGCCGGCCCCGCGGAGCCGGACTCGGGTAGGTGTCTCCCCGCTCACCTCAGGCGGCGGGCAGGTAGATGCTGGCCGGGCCGCCGTCCTCCGGATCGAACCATCCGCCCAACCGCGTCTCCACGAGGAGGCGGATCAAAGGCTCACCGAGCTCGGGGACAGGCAGAGGCGGCCGCTCGCTGGCCGGCTCCAGGCGCAGCTGCCACCAGTCTCCTGAGGCCGCAGCGCTGAAGCAGGAGCCGGCGCCGCCGAGCCAGTCATAGGTGCGGCTCAGCGCCTGCAGCAGTGATGGCTCCGAGGCGGCGACACGCGCCTGGGTGGGCACGCTGCGATGCGCCCCCGGCGCCGCCAGGTTGAGGACGGCGCCCAGAACTACCGCGCGCTGCTCATCCCTCGGTTCGACCGCCAGCAGCTCCAGGCCTTCCGCCCGCCGGCCGACCTCGAAGGCCAGGTCGTTAATGTCCTCGACGGAAACCGGGCGGCCGTAGGCCGACTGCCGGGTCAGCTCGCGCAGCGCAAGCAGCGAGGAACGCAGTTTGTGGCCGAGTCGTTCGATAAGCCGGGTGCGGCCTTCGTCCGACAGCTGTTGCGCCAGGTGCTCCGCTTGCCGGGCGGCTGCGCGGCCGTGCTCCGGCTCACGGGCCCAACCGCAGAGTCGGCCGCCGATGCGCAGCTCCGTCCAAGGGCCGCCGGGCGGCGGTCGGTTCGCGGGTCCGTGTCGCCGGCCGCCAGGTACCTCCTGTAGCACTCCGCCGATGCGAACCCATATCGGCGTGGGGTCGCGCCCGATGCTGGACACTCTGGCAGGCTGCGTCATCAGTGAGGAACATAACCGCTTTGGGGACGGTTCCGACGGCTCTGGCCGCTGCATCGGAGCTCCCGCTCTTATACGATCCTCACAGAGTGCCGACAGCCCGGAATCGACCCCGGCCCCCCTTGCCTCAAGGTCTCGACGTCTTCCGACCCGATGAGGTGATCGCCTCGACAGTCCTCGTCGTCGAGGACGAGCCTCCCATGCTGGCTCAGCTGGAGCTTGACCTGAAGCTGCTCGGTTACCAGCCCCGAACCGCCGCCGACGCCGAGACGGCGCGCCGGGTGCTGAGTGAGGAACGGATCGCCGGCATTCTGTTGGACCTCATTCTGGATGAGCGAGAGGAAACCGGGTTCGAGCTGCTCCGCTGGATCCGCCAGCACCATCCCGGCCTGCCGGTGGTCGTTCTGTCTGCGGCCAACGCGAGTTCTGCCGCCATCCGTCGAGCGTTCGAGCTCGGCGCGAGCAGCTATTTCGTCAAGGGAGCCGCCGGGCTGGGGCACATCTACTCCGACCTCGGCGCCCGTTTGGCCGAGGGCGGCGTCAGCCGCGCCGGCAGCTATATGTTCGGTCGGCTCGAATTCGACCCGGTCCGCCGCACGGTTAGCCTCGGCAGCAATCAGATCCGGCTCACCTCACAGCAGACGTCACTGCTCGTCCACCTCTCCCACGGCTCGAAGGCGGCCACTGCGGGCGACCTCATCGAGGCGGGGCTCTTCCGCCCTGACGCCGCGCGCTCAACCGTACACTCGGCACTGCTGACCCTGCGCCGGAAGTTGGACGAGCTGGAGCCGGGACTTGGCGGCCGGTTTCTCTCCTCCACTGCCCGCGGCTATTCCCTCAGCAGCACTATCTAACACTCGTGACGCAGGGGGGCGCACATCGATCGGTCGCCGCGTTCCAGAAGACCTCGAGCTGGCCGATCAGCCCCACCCAGGGCGCACGGTGCAAGCCCGTACTGAAACAGCGTCCGCCCGTATAGTCGGCATGGTTTTGCGTGCCCGCCACCTGCTGCTGCTCTTGCTCCTGCCTATCCTCGTCGCGGCGCTGCCAGCCGCGGCCGGCAGCTTGGCAGTAGCTCGGCCGCCAGCCAACCAGCTACCCCAGCAGCTCCTGAACGCGCAGGATCGCGCCCACGCCGCTCGCGTCCAAGCCGATCACCTGCGCGCCGAGCCCGCCGGCAGCACGCCCCTGGATCAGATGCGGCACGACGCCCAGGTGGAGCGCAGCGAATACGACTACCGGCAGGCGATCCGCGCCGAGCAGGAGGCCATCTACCGAGTTGCGGGGGCGCCCCAGGCCGAGGCCGCTGATCTCGCCTTGGTGCCGGCCGAGCGCCGGCCAGCGCTCAGCGCCGCTGCCAGAGCGCTGCGGGGCGTGTGGCGTCTGGCCGGCTACCAGGACTTGAGCCAGGTTCAGCCTCGCCACAACCGTCGATTCCCGGACTCGGAGCCGGTCGCCACTCTGCTCATCTACTACCAGGCCGCCCAGACTCGCTACGGCATCAATTGGAGTTATCTGGCCGCCATCAATTACGTGGAATCGGACTTCGGTCGCACCAACGGCCCCTCCAGCGCGGGCGCGCTGGGGCCAATGCAGTTCCTGCCTTCGACCTGGCAAGAGGTCGGCCAGGGCGGGGACATCATGAGCTCACGTGACAGCATCGCCGCAGCCGCGCGCTATCTGCTCAAGGCCGGCGCACCGGCCAACATGGATCGCGCCATCCTCGCCTACAACCATGACAACGACTATCTGGCCGCCATCAGCGGCTATGCCGAGGCGCTTCGCAGCGACCCGGCCTGGTTGGAAAGGCTGTACTACTGGAACACCTACGGATGATCCGCCAGCCCCGCCCGTTTTCTGCCCTCCTCGCCCTGCTGGCGCTGGCCGCCTTCCTCGGTTACGCCTGCGCGCCGCCAGTGCCTCACCTGATCAACCGCAGCAGTGCCCGGACGCCTTCACCCAGCCCCTCCGGCTCCCACAGCACCCCGCTCCCCTCACTCGCACCTCCCTCTGGCAGCTCGCAGGGCTCGGGTTTCGACGCCACTCACGCATCAGCTCTGCTCGCCCCGGCGGTGGGCCTGGTCATCGTCAACCTGGCCGGGAGTCACGTCGCCGAGGGCAGCGGTTTCGTGATCGATGTGAACGGCGGCCAGAGCTATCTGGCTACCAACAACCACGTGATCGATAAGGCGCAGAAAGTGCAGGTACTGATGCCGGACGGCCGCCACTTCACGGCGGCTGTGCAGGGCGCCGATCCGCTGGAGGACGTGGCGGTGCTCAAGGTTCCTGACACACTTCCCAAGTCGGAATTTGCGGACTCCACGCAATTGAAGCCCGGCCAGCCAGTGGTGGCTATCGGCAGCGCCTTGGGTGGACAGGGATTCGGCTCAGTCACGGTCGGCGTGATCTCCGCGCTGCACCGGACGCTCACCAATGTCGGCACGTCCGGCCAGGCAACAGAGAGCCTGCCTGACGTGCTGCAGACCGATGCGCCCATCAATCCGGGCAACTCGGGTGGCCCGCTGGCCGACGGATCCGGCCGGGTGGTGGGGATGAACACCGCTGGCGACCAGAACGCCAACAGCGTTGGCTTCGCCATTCCCAGCCGGGTGGTGCAACGGATCGCCGGCAACCTGATAGCTGGCCGGACCCCGGGACATCCCTACGCAGGCGTCAGCTATCTGCCGGTCGAGGAGGCTCTCGTCACCCAGGACGTGCAGGGCTACGGCGTGGTGGTGAGCTGTGTGGTGCCAGGGAGCCCCGCCGAGCAAGGCGGCGTCAGGGCCCACGACGTGATCGAGAACTTGGACGGCCGACCGCTCAACAATGGGATCACCTTTGCCGGAGTGCTGCAGCTGCACAATCCGGGTGACACCGTGGCCATGAGCCTGGTTCGAGCGGGCCAGAAGGTTGACCTCCAAATCACGCTGGGCGAGCGTCCTACCACACCCGCAAGCTGCAGCGGCTGATCGAACCGCCGGCGTGATTGGCGGCTCCCGGCCGCAGACGACATTCTGGCTCTGCCCGCCGACACGCGCAGCGAAGGCCCCGGCTGCGCCCGGCCGCTTCTCACTGGTGGACGCCTGTGCTGCCTCAGGTTCGGCGTCGGGATGGGCCGGGGGCTCGGAAGAGCCCC
>JALZAW010000328.1 GCA_030948155.1 Candidatus Dormiibacterota bacterium
GTCGACAACAGTCCTCCCGCCCGGCGTGACGGCGGAGGTCGACGAGTATGGGAGCCTGCTGGCGAGATGGTGAGCGACGCGCCGGACCCGATCACGCTGGGCGTGGTCTGGGGCGCTCTGCGCTCCATCTGCGTCGAGATCGGCAGCACCGTGCAGCGCACTGCCTACTCGATCCAGGCCCGCGAGGGGCAGGACTTCTCGGTGGCCCTCTTCGATGCGGAGGGTCGCATGTCAGCTCAGGGTCCCTACTCGCCAGGCCATCTGGGCGCCATGAACTTTGCCATCCATAACTTTCTGGCCGCCTTTCCGAAGGCCTCCCTGCGGCCGGGCGACGTGCTGTTGATGAACGATCCCCAGCTTGGCAGTGGCCACTTTCCTGACTTTTTGGTCACAATGCCCTACTTCCAGGCGGGCCAAATTGTCGCCTTCGGCGTCAATCTCGTTCACCACACTGATGTGGGGGGCTCGCGGCCGGGCAGCCAGGCGGTGGAGGGCATCTTCGACTGGCACCAGGAGGGGCTCCGGATCCCGCCCATCAAGCTCGTTTCCGAAGGGGTGGAGAACGAGGCGGCGTTGGCCATCATCGCCGGCAACTCGCGGGTGCCGGGGAACGTCATAGGCGATCTGCGCGGCCAGCGCGCGTCTCTCCAGGTCGGCGAGCAGCGGCTCGCCGCTCTCTACGAGCGCTTCGGCAGGCCGGCTGTCGAAGCCTGCATCGAGACGATGCTGAATCAGACCGAGGAGCGGGTGCGGGCGCGCATCGCCGCGGTGCCGGACGGGGAATACCCGTTCAGTGATCACATGGATGACTGCGGCCCTGGCACCGACCCGATCAAGCTTCGGGTCACGGTGCTCGTCCAGAAAGACAGGCTGCGGGCCGACTTTGCAGGCACCGATCCCCAGACGGTTTCCGGGCTGAACAGCTACTTCAACTACACCCGCTCCTATGCCTACGCGGCTGTGAAGAGCCTGCTCGATCCAGAGGCTCCGATGAACGCAGGTGCGCTGCGGCCGATCGAGGTCAGTGCGCCGGTCGGGTGCTTCCTCAATCCCCGGCCTCCGGCAGGCGGAGGGCCGCGGGCAGCTATCTGCTCCCGCATCTTCGAGGTCATCCTGGGCGCGCTCGCGCCGGCTGTGCCGCAGGCCGTGACCGGCGCCAACAGCCACTTCTGCAACGCCACCTTCGGCGCCTGGGATCCGGTCAGCCAGCGGAGCTTCGTTGGCTACGAGCTGATCCACGGTGGCTGTGGCGGTCGAGCCACCAAGGATGGCTGCGAGGCGATCAGTTCCCCTTACAACGCTGCCAACCTGCCCATCGAGGCGGTGGAGGCGCAAACGCCGGTGATAGTGGAGCGCTTCGGGTTCATCCCTGGCTCTGGCGGCCCGGGCAAGTATCGGGGCGGTCTGGGAGTACGCCGGGACGTTCGCATCCTGGCTGAGCAGATCCGCTTCACCAACCTCTCCGAGCGGCACCGCTTCCAACCCTTTGGTGTGCTCGGCGGCAAACCCGGCCAGTTGGGCCGGACGGTCATCAATCCCGGCACGGACAAGGAGTATGAAATCGGCGGCAAGGCCTCGGTCGCTCTTGATTACGGCGACGTCGTGTCGTTTCAGCTCGCCGGTGCAGGGGGCTACGGCGACCCGGCTGCACGGGATCCGGCGCTCACCGAAAGGGATCGTCGGCTGGGCCTGCTGAGCGAATGAAAGGGCCGCTCCGCGTGGTGGTGGCCAAGCCGGGCCTGGACGGGCACGACAGGGGGGCCAAGGTCGTGGCCAAGGCGTTGATGGAAGCAGGCATGGAGGTCATCTACACAGGTCGCCATCAGACTGTCGATTCCATCGCCAGCGTGGCATTGCAGGAGGACGCTGACGCGATCGGCCTCTCGGTGCTCTCCGGCGCACACATGGACTACTGCGGCCGCCTTGCCCAGCGTCTGCGCGAAGCGGAGGCTTCAGACATCGTGCTGACTGTCGGCGGCACCATCCCGGAGTCGGATCGGCCGGCGCTGAAGGAGCTGGGCTTTCGCGTCTTTGCCACTGGGAGCCGGTTGGCTGACATCGTCGATTATCTGAACGAAGAGGTGGGCCGCCGTCGGGACGGCCCGAACACCTGAGAGGAGTGAGGATGTGAGCCATTCAGTAAGAAGAGCCGTAGTGACCGGAGCCGCCCGGGGCATCGGGGCGGCGATCGCCGAGCGCCTGTCCAGCGACGGCCTGGATGTCGCCATCCTGGACCTGGATGAGCCGCGGGCCCAACAGACAGCCGACAGGATCGCCGGCACGACTGGCGGCAAGCTGGTGGCGCACGGCTGTGACGTCGCCGACCGCCAGCAGGTCCAGGAAGTGATGGGCCGGGTGGCGGAGGAGCTGGGCGGCCTCGACACGCTGATCTGCAATGCGGGCATTACCCGCGACGCGTTCCTGCACAAGATGACGGATGAGCAGTGGGATCAGGTGGTCAGCGTTCATCTCACCGGCACCTTCGCCTGCATCCGGGCAGTGGCTCCCATCTTCCGAGAAGCGGGCAACTGTCGCATCGTCTGCATCTCATCAGTGGCCGGCGCCACGGGTAATGCCGGCCAGCTGAACTATTCAGCTGCTAAGGCGGGGATAGTTGGCATGGTGAAGACTGCCGCTCGTGAGTTCGCCCGGTCGCGGACCACCGTCAACGCGGTGCGGCCAGGGTTCATCGACACCGAGATGACCAGGGCGATTCCTGACAACATCCGCGAGCAGATGGTCCAGGCCATCCCTCTCGCTCGGCCGGGCCAGCCGGACGACGTGGCTGGCGTCGTCTCCTTCTACTGCAGCGATGACGCCGCTTATGTCACAGGCACTGTGCTCGACGTGAACGGCGGCTTCTACATGTGAGACAGTGATCAAGCGCGAGCGCGCCGGCCACGTTTACGACCTCGGCCGGTACACAGTGACCGAGCAGGCCATGGAAGCCTACGCCGACATCGCGGGCGGCTTCACACCTGTCTTCGGCATTGTCCCTGTGTGGTCGGGCATCGCGGATATCAACCAGGATCCTGAGTTGGGCCTTGATGAATCGCGAGTTGTGCACGGCGAACAGCGCATGCGCTTCCTGCGGCCATTTCGTGACGGCCAGATCCTCCATTCAAAGGCAACTGTGGAGTCGATCGCGGAGCGGGGGGCGAACGAGGTGGTCACGCTTCGAGTGGACAGTATTGAGGCGGATGCGCCTGTGCTGAGTCAATGGCTGGTGATCATCTCTCGCGGCACAGCTGCGCCTGCCACTGGCGCTGGTTCGAACGGAACGCAGCCAGCGCGGCCGGCAGCGAGGCAGGAGCCCCCAACGCCGACCGGCGAGCGCAGCACCTTCCTGGGACCAGACATCACCTATAGGTATGCCGAGGCGGCCGGCGACGACAATCGGATCCACACGGACCCAGAGTTCGCTCGGCGCGCCGGGCTGCCCGGCATCATCGTGCAGGGCATGTGCCTGCTGCACGTGGCGACGCGGGCGGTCCTGGAGGTGGAGGGCCGAGAGCCGGCCGAGGTGGGCAGCCTCTCGGTTCGGTTCGCAAGCATC
Organism: Candidatus Dormiibacterota bacterium; assembly: GCA_030948155.1. Taxonomy (GTDB): domain Bacteria; phylum Chloroflexota; class Dormibacteria; order Dormibacterales; family Dormibacteraceae; genus Dormiibacter. Next base: position 3,557 of record JALZAW010000328.1, read on the forward strand.
CTGACGCCCGACCACGAGCTGCGAACTCGGGTCTGGGCTGACGGCGGCGGCGCCAGCTTCGAGGCGCTGGGGCCTGACGGCCAACAGATCCTGAAGA
>JALZAW010000329.1 GCA_030948155.1 Candidatus Dormiibacterota bacterium
TGACCGAGCGGCTCGGCGAGCGGGCCCCACTCGTGAAGCAGCTCGACGACGCCTTCAACATTCCGAGGCTGCTGGCGCTGGCTGGACGCAATGAGTCGGGCACGGCTTGGGCGCTTCGCAACCTTGCCGGCGCCCTCGCAGTGGTGGTGGTCTTCCTGGCAGTTGAACTGCTCAGCGCGCTGCTGGCGGGGACGGCCCCGCTGCCTATTTGGGACGGATTCCTCTTCGGTCTGGCCCTGCTCGGTCTCCGCTGGCTCATGCTGCGCGTGGCGGCCGGCCGCCGGCGCCGGGGTATCGAGAACGGAGTGGCGGAGGCCATGACGGAACTTGCCATCCTGACCTACACCGCCCAGGTCCCGATCGATCAGGCGCTGGAGATCCTGGCCCGCGCGCAGTCGGACGGCTACCTCTGGAGCCTGCTCAAGGACGAGAATTGGAAGCAGCTGGTCAACTTGGGTCGGAACCAAGCCGGAGTTTTCGGCCGGCGCGTGGCGCCCAGCACCGTGCTCATCTATGAGCGGATCGGTGAGGCTTACCAGCTGCCCATGTTCAGCCTGCTTGCGGCCAGCGTTCGGCGCATCGGCGAGCGGGGCCAGGAGAGCCGGAGCGTGTTCACTAATCTCGCCCGCTCGGTGGGCCAGCGCAAGCTAGCCGCCATGCAGACAGCGTCAGAGCGGTCTCGATTCCTCCAAGCTGTGCCGCTGGGCCTAATGATCGTGCCCCTCGTTACGCTCATTGGCTACGGCGCTTGGATCACGTTCATCAAGGCCTTCCCTTGATGGAGCCACGAGTTGACACGCGACGGGGGCGACTGGTGGAGCTTGGTACGCGTTGGTCGGTAGCACTCGGCCTGGCCGCAGCCGCTTGGTCAGTGCTCGGACAGCCACAATGGAGGCACGTGGCCGACTTCTTCGCCAGCCGCAACCCCAGCTTCAGCGAGACGCTGAGCGCACTGCAGCTCATCATCTGGGCGCTGGTCGCCCTGACCCTTCTCTGGACGTTCATCAGTCTTTTGCGCATGGCCGCGTCCGGTATGAGCGCACGGCGACCGCAGCGCCTGTGGGGCGGGGCTGTCTTGGCTGTCGGCATCCTCATCCTGATCGTCGGGATGAGCCATCACCAGAGCGCCAGCACCGTGAGCCTGGGGAGCGGCTCCCTGGCCGAGGCGAAGGGGTTGCTTGATCGCTGAGCAGCGCTACACCACCTTCTTGACCGTCTTTCCAGGTCCAGAAGCCGAGCACATGGCGGCCTTCATGCGCAGCGGCGTCAACGAGAAAGCGCGACGGCCTGTTCGCGTCCTGGCCCTGCCCTATCCCAGCGCCGTGCTTCTCGATCCGCGCAGTCCCGCCAGTGCGGAGCTCGACAGCTGGTGGGCGGCACGCGCCCCTGCCCTCACCGACCCGGTGGTGGTGATGCTTGACGAGCCGGGCTTGGAACATTTCCTGCCAGGCTTGGACGCTCATTTCGTCATCGGCGTCCGAACGCCTGCCGAACTGCTGCGCTGGCAGGGTTTTGAAAACGCCATCGCTACACTCTCGGAAAACCCGATGCACCTGGCGGAGTTCGCCATGCAGTACCACAGCGTGAGGGGCCGCGACAGCTTTCGCAACGATGTCCCCTATCGCGGCTGGTGGTTGAGCGACGTGATGAAGCCTGGCGTCAACTCTGGCCGGCGAAAGGCGTCCGCCTGGACTGAGCCGCCTTCGGCAGCCGACTGGGCCGGTTCAAAAGAGACCTTGCCGGCCCAAGCCTTGCCGGCCCAAGCCTTGCCGGCCCAAGCCTTGCCCGACCCGTTCCAGACTCTGGCGGAACTTGGCCCGCAGCCATTTTTGGCTCCGGAGGAACTGGAAACCGAGCCGCGGCTCTCGCGCGCCTCGCTGCTCGGCACGGGCCAGCCGCAGGTGGGGGCGGCGGGCCGCCCACTGACTTCGATCACTGCCAAGCCCACTGACGTCGGAGTCGCTCTGAGCCAGCTGCTGGCAGGCCCTCGCTGGCCGGAGATACCCCGTGAAGTGGGCGCCCTGCTCCTCAGTCTGAGCCCGCACGCCGTCGTCGCCGTGGTGAGCCGGGCCGGCGGAGTCGGGAAGACGGCGATTGCTGCGGCGGTGGCTCAGGTGGCGGGCTACGCCCTCGGTGAGACCACCGGAAGCGCCGCGGTGGTCGACCAGAACACGGGCAACCCTGACCAGTGGGGTCGCATGCACATCCCGGAAGGAGCGGCCACAGTGAGCTCCCTGATGGCGGCGCTGAGTGCGGGAGCCGTACTGCCACCACCGCCGGTCTGGGCGCGCAACGTGCCGGCGCTGGCGGTATATCCGGAGGATCGCCAGGCCGCCACTGCCTACAGCCCGGGCCAAATTCAGCGCTTCATCGCCTACTTACGGGAGCGACACGTGCTCACAGTTGTGGACTTGCCCAACCGCCTGCCCGATCTGCAGTCGACAGAGGGACTCATCTGCTCCGCTTACCTGGAACTGGCGGACCTCGTGATCCTGCCCACCACCGACGATCCGAACCGGCTGGCCGGCGTCAACGAATACCTGGCTGAGCCGTCGCTGGCGAACAAGCCTGTCGTCGTTGCCTACATCGAATCGACTGAGCGCCGCCTGCGGCGGCATCCTAAGGTCATCGAGGCGCTCAACGGCATCCGAGCTCGGACAACTGCTCTAGTTGCGATCCCCAAGAGCGAAAAGGCCACCCTGGCGATTGTGGAAGGCCGCCCCATTGTCGAGATTGCCGCCGATCTCCGCCAGTCCTATGTCGACCTGACACTGAGGGTGGCCAGAGCCTTGCTGGCGCGGCGGCGAGCCGGCGGCTGAGGGACCGTCACCGAGCCAGCGGGTGAAGCAGGGACAGAACCTCCCGGTGGGCGAGATCGGGGGCCGGCATCGGCTGCGGGTGGAGAGGGCATTTTGGCGGCGCCGCCTGCGGGGCGTGCGCTGGCACCTTCTGATGGCGTTGGTGGGGCTCGTCGCCGCCGGTGCTGGAAGCTTGTGGGCGCTGAGCGAGCCCGACGTCGACGTGTCCCTCAGCAGCAGTGGCTACGACGTGGCGGGGAACCATCTCTCACTTACCGGACCAGGCGTCTACCAGGCAGGTGGCGCCTCGCTGGTCATCTCCGTGCAGGGAGGCCGCACCAAGGCGGCGGCCAGCGCCCTTCTCAACGGTCGCCATATGACTGGCGTGTGCACCGTCAGCGGTGACGCCACGGGGGAGAGCTGCCGATTCAACCTCGACTCTCTGGGCCTCACGAGCGAGGATCGCGCAACCGGCAATGGGTGGAGCCGGTTGTACAACGACGGCCGCCGGGTAAGGATCCGGACGACAGGTGCAGCGCCGGTACCCGTGCCGTTTGCACTGGGCCGGTAGTAGGGGCGGTTCCGATTTCTTCCAGGTCATCTAAACGTGGGCGAACCTGTCCTTCGGTTGCTTAGGGAGCACTTTGGGGAGCTTGTAAGAGCGGACGGATGTTTGGTAGCTACAGATCTGGAGGGCGGCGCTGCAACGACCTGGGAGAGAATCGAAGCTTGCCTGCTTTCTCTCACCCGACGCCGAGGGAAAGGAGGTCTCCTTGGTGTGATTATCGCCGAAGGAAGGCGCTGGCTTGACAGGGACTTGGCTCCGGCGCAAACTGAGCTGGTTCTCAAC
>JALZAW010000330.1 GCA_030948155.1 Candidatus Dormiibacterota bacterium
GGCAGCCTCTCGGTTCGGTTCGCAAGCATCCTGACGCCCGACCACGAGCTGCGAACTCGGGTCTGGGCTGACGGCGGCGGCGCCAGCTTCGAGGCGCTGGGGCCTGACGGCCAACAGATCCTGAAGAGCGGCCGCCTTGACCTGAACCATGTCTAGGCTGCCGAGGGAGCGACCCTCGGCTGTCTTTTGCTACGAAGCGACGCTGCCCGGCAGGTGCGCGGCGATCGCCAGCCAGCCGTCGTCGCGTTCCTCCCGCTCGAGCAGCGCCCGACGAGCTGGTCCGATCTTCAGGTCAAACAACTGATCCTGAATCTCGAACAGCGCCTCCATCAGGCGAGCTGGCGCCACCCGGGCGCGGAGGTCGCTCACGCAGCTGAAAGGAAGAAGCTCCCGGAGGCGTGTCAAGCGCGCTTCCCAGCCTGGGGGAACGCGCTTGACACCCAGCAGATTCATGTTCTCCAGGTCGTTGAGCATGATGTCGATGAGGCTGATCGGCTCCTGCACGCGAAGCCATCTGTGCCGCCGAGCACGGCCCTGGCGCTCGCCCGCTTGAATCTCCCCGTTGGTGCGCCCGAGGCGGGCATCGACAGGGTGCGAAAGCCGTTCCATCCGGGCAATACTCTAGCAAGGAAACCGTTAGATCGCTGCAAAGTCAAGAGAAATGGACGCGCGGTAAGGTCGTCATCTTCGCGCCATCCAAACGAATTCAAGGTCAACCGTCAAGTGGGCGGGGCAGGCGGGGCAAGCTCGTGATACCGCGGGGGATCGGCGCCGGGGCGGCCGCAGGTGACGGCGGCCACCCGGAGCGCGGGATCCAGCGCCCGGGCGAGATCCGCCTCCGCGAGACTATGCAGGGCGCCCTTCCGCAACGCGCCTTCGCTGTTGAGCGCTGACAGGAAGCCGGCCATGAAGGAGTCACCGGCTCCCACCGTGTCCACCACATTGACCTGCGGGGCGGCCCGCAGGACGCTCTGACTCAAGGTGAAGGCGATCGCGCCCCGGCTGCCCAATGTGACAACGACCAGCGCCGGACCAGCGGCGAGCCAGCGTCGCGCGACCACCTCCACCGTCTCCTCCGGATAGAGCCAGGCGAGGTCAGCCTCGCTCGCTCTCACCAGATCAACGTGGGGCAACCAACTCAGCAGGCGCCGCACATAGGTGGCTCGGTCAGGTATGAGGCTCGATCTGACGTTGGGGTCGAGGCTGATGAAGCGGTCAGCGGCTTCCCGCCGCAGCAGTTCCTCGAGAGCTGAGGCGCCAGGCTCCAGCACCAGGGCCAGCGAGCCGAAGTGGACTGCGCGCACTTCCCGACTCAGTGTTGCTGGCAGATCCTCTGGTCGGAAGTTGTGGTCAGCCGTGCCCTGGACGTAGAAGGTGTAGTCAGGCTCCCGACCGGGTTGCGAGTGAACGAAGGCAAGAGGTGTTGGTTCCTCGCCGATGAGGGCGTGCCGCAGGTCGACGCCCTCTTCTGCCAGCACGGAGCGCAGCCGCGATCCGAACTGATCGGTTGACAAGCGACCGAAATACGCAACCGGCATACCCAGACGCGCACAGGCGATTGCCACGTTGAAGGGGGAGCCGGCCGGACTGGCGGTGTACCGGCCCGCGGCGGTCTCCGCCAGGTCGATGAGAGCCTCACCGCAGACGAGAATTTGAGCAGCCAGAGGGCCGCTAGACGATTGGTAGGAGCTCAGTAACGGGGCGAATGGGCAGGGACGCCCAGACCTCCAGCGACAAGACTGCGCATCGAGATGACACCTCTCACACGCTCACCCTCCACCACCGGAGAGTGGCTGAAGCCGCCGGCGACCATCGCATCCGGCGCCCGTTGCGCATCGGTCTCTGGCGTCACCACCTGCGGCGAGCGGGTCACCCCGTGGGCGATTGGATCGCCGGCTGACTCCGGCTCCCGGGAGATTGCTCAGACCATGTCTCGTTCGGTGAAGAACCCTCTCAGGAGCCCTACCGCGATCTCTAGCGTTGAACCGACCCTCGCCCGGGCCATGACCTGTGGCCACCTCGGCCACGGTGACAGTCTCGGCGAGAGTTTGAAGGGCGCTGCGGCTCATGAGCTCCCCAACGGACGCCATTTGCAGAGCAGGCTACGCCCCTGCAGGGGGAAGGCAACCGGGCTCTGCCTCTGATGGGCGAATGGGGCCCAAGTGCAACCGGGCTCTGCCTCTGATGGGCGAATGGGGCCCAAGTGCAACCTGGCGTCTCGCCGCCCTGCGTCCCTGCCCTCCCCGCCGCGGGGCGGGCGGCCGTTCGCGTCAGCTCCGGCTGGGCGTTCACCTAGCGCAGCGCTCTTCGCCGGCTTTGGCTACGCTCGACTGATCGCAAGCGCCATCGCCACCGGCCCCGGCGCTCCGCTCTCCCGGCGGGCTCTTGGGGCCGGCCTCCTGGCCGCCTTCGTCGCGGCTGCCTTCGAGCTCCACACTGTCGCCGACCGCGGGACAACAGGGGTGTTCAACGACTTCTACGACTACTGGGCGGCTGGTCGCGTACTCCTGCACGGCGGCAACCCGTACGACGCCGCGGTGTTGGACCAGGTGCTCAGCACGGCAGGAGTGCACTCAACTGTGGGGGAGTTCGGCTACTCCTACCCGCTGTTCTTCCTGCTGCTCGTAGTGCCCCTGGCGCTGCTGCCGGCACAGCTGGCCGGATACCTGTTCGCCGTTCTGAGCCTCGCCGCCTTCGCCATCGCGATAGGGCTCCTGCTGACGCCTCTGACGCAGCTTGGCTGGCTTGAGGTGACAGCGCTGGCGCTGGCCGCCGGCGGCTTCGTGCCGGTGCGCGGCTCTCTCTTCTTCGGCCAGGCCAACCTCCTGGTCCTGCTCGCCCTTGCCTTCGCCTATCGGGAGCGAGCGGCCACGCTACTTCTGGCCCTGGCCGGCGCTGTGAAGCTCTACCCGGCGGCCGGGCTGCTCGCGAACTTTCGCCGCGGTCGCCGGGGCGCTAAGCCTCTCTTGCTGGGAGCAGGGCTAACCGGCGCTCTCGTCCTTCTGCCGAACCTGCTCAGCGGCAGGCGCGGCAGCACCCGGCTGCTTGACATGCTGGGCCCCGACCCTTACTGGAGCAACGCCTCCCTGAACGGCTTCATCTCTCGGGTCGCGCGGCCCTCGCCCTGGAGCGAACCTCTACTGCCCGGCATTCCCGTGACACCTGTAGTGGTGCTGCTAGCCCTCCTGCTGGTGGGCGTCTCGCTCGCGGTTGTGCTCCGAAGCCGCCCCAGCTGGAGCGGCTCCCTGGCGCTCTTCGTGGCCGCTGCCACAGTCGCCACGCCCAAGAACTCGCTCTGGAACTTCGTACCCCTGCTGCTCAGCGTCGCCTACTGCTGGCCCCATGCGAGACGCCGCCCAACGCTGCTCCTACCCCTCGTCGCAGGCTGGCTGTTGATCGACCTGCAGTCGAGTGTGAACGTCGCTCGTGACGATCCCGGTGGTCACGGCCGGCTTCAGACCGGGCTGCTCGGCTTGGCCGCGCTGGGAGGACTGCTCATCTGGGCGACCAACGCTGTAGTCGCGGCCCGCGAGGCGGCAGAGGCGGTCGTCGCTCACAGGGTGTCCGTACCGGCCGCGAATCGCGTGCCTTAGAGCGTCCGGATGGCGCGACAGAGCCTTTGAGAGTGCGGGCCTCAGC
>JALZAW010000331.1 GCA_030948155.1 Candidatus Dormiibacterota bacterium
CCCGGCCTGTGCGATTGAGACGACCTGGCGGTCGGCGAAAGGCAGCAGGGACGCGTACAGCTGGGGCGCGTACCTGGAGTCCTCGATCTGGCAGCACATGTCCGCCATGGCGGCGGTGGCGGCGATCCAGACCGCGTTGCGCGGGAAGCCTGCGAAGGACTCGACCAGCGCCGGCCAGAGGCGGCGCTGGTCGTCGATGCGATCAGATGCGGCAATCAGGGCAGCCTGCCAGTGCCGCGCAAAGATGTTGCCCGAGCTCTCGGCGTACCGCCTCACCTGAGGCTCGAACTCGTCGCTGCCGCCGATCTCCACCGACAGGTTGCTTCGGGCAACCATGTCGATGAAATCGACATCGTCATGACCTCCGCGGCGTCCGATCTCCAGCGCCTCGTCGAGGAGCGCGGCGGTTTCGGCAAACCGCCCCTCCATCCGCGTGATGGCTGCCTGGATCAGCCGCAGCCGCCAGCGGTGCAGGGGCTCCCCCATCCGCTCCACCAGGGCGGCGAAGACCGCCACCTCCGCGTCCAGCTGTGGGCGCCGGCCGAGCTCCCAGAGGGTGTCGATCCGCCAGATGCGGCCCCAGGCGGCGTGCTCGGAATGGCCCCCCTCCCCTGCCAGCCTCAGCGCGCGATCACCGACGCTGAGGCGCTCGAGGCAGTATTCAGGCGCCACCAGCTCTTCCTTGCGCGCCTGTAGCGCCATGAACCGGGCGTCCGGGTCCCCGCTGGCCTCGGCGGTGTGAAGGGCGGCGATTCCCAGCGGCGGTTCCGGCCGAGGTGCGAATGGGTGGGCGACCAGCGACCGCTGCGCCAGGAGCCTGGCCCGGCGGCTCAGGTCACTCTCGGGCAGCCGCTCCAACGCCTCTGTGCAGAGCTGGTCGATCTCGACGGCAAGCCTGCTTTGCCCGGACCGGCCTTCGCCCACCGCGCGTATGACCATCGCCGCATCGGCCACGGCCGGCCAGTCGCCAGCAACTCGCGCTTCCCCGGCCGCCTCCCGGCAGGCGTCCCAGGCCGCGCTGATCGCCCCCGCCCGGAAGCGGCATCGGCCAAGCCGCAGCAGCAGCTCCCTGCGCTGCATGGGCGGAGAGGCGACGAGCGACGCGAGGCCGACGGCGAGCGAGAGCTGCGTGGCGGCGTCCTCATAGGCCAGCGCTGCCTCCGCCTCGTCCGCGGCCTCGAGCGTCGCGACCAGGGCTGGCTCAGGACCCAGCAGGGGCACCGCCTGGACGAGGTGATGGGCGATGACCTCGGCGCTCGGCTCCGCGAGATAAACGGGCGCTTCCCGTAGGGCCCGAGCGGCGGCCGCATGGAGGCGAAGCCGGTCCTCACCCGACAGTTCGGCGTAGAGCAGCTCACGAATCAGCCCATGGGTGAACCGCCCGCGATTTTCGACGCGGGCCACCAGCCGCCGGCGCTCGGCGTCGACCAGGAGATGCTGGACCACGGCCGGCGGCTGACCTGTCACGACCCCCAGCACCGTGACGTCGAATTCCTGTCCCAGTACCGCGGCGGCACGGAGGAGGCCTTGCCCGACCTCGTTCAGCCTCCGCAGGCGAGCCGCGATCACGTCCCGGATGCTGGGTGGCAGCTCGCCGGGGGAGCCACCTGATTCGGCCAGCAGGCTTGCCAGCTCGCGGATGTACAGCGGGTTGCCCTCCGCTCGGAGCTGGATGGAGCGGGCGATCGCTGCGTCCGCTCTGATGCCAAGCGCGCGGTGGGCCAGCTCATCACCCTCGGCCGACGATAGCCCGTGCAGACGGAGGCGTCGGACGCCGCGCTGCCGCCGGATGTTCGGGAGGAAAATCGACAGAGGCCCATCCCCCTCGTCCGGATCCCGATGGGTACCCATTACCAGCACGGGAATCGACGGCAGCAGTGAGGCAGCGTACTGCAGGAGGTGCAGGGAGGCGGCATCGGCCCACTGGAGGTCGTCCAGGACTATCAGCGCCGCCCTGGCGGCCGATAGCTGACGCAGAGCTTCGAGCGCCTCCTCGAACAGCTGGAAGCGGCTCCCTTCCTCGCCGCCTGGGCTTCGCCAGTCGGGGAGCCGAACCTGCGGAGCGCCGGCGCTCAGCTGTCGGAGAGCCTGGGTCCAGGGCAGGTATGGTGGAGCTCCCTCGGGTTCGACGCACTGCCCCCAGCCCACCGCCAACCCAGCCTCCTCGGCGATATGCGTCGACTCCTCGGCGAAGCGCGTCTTGCCCATGCCGGCGTCACCCGATACCAGGAGGAGGGCACCCCGTCCCTGCCCTGCCGACCGGAGCAGGCCGGCGAGCTCTTCCAGGTCACCGCTGCGGCCGACGTAGGGATCTTTGCCGAGCCCGATCATTGCGGCCAAACCCCTTTCCTGGCTAACCGACCGGTGTACCCGTTCACCTTCCCGAACCAGTCACGTACGGTTCTATCGCGAGTGTTGCCGCTTCCGAGCGTTTCGAGGAAGCGGTAATTCCCCAGGCCCGACACCTTCAGGTCCCTCGCACCGCAGACCAGTTTGCCGTCATCCGCTCGACTCGTCTTCAGCTTTGGGTTCTGAGTGGTTCATGGAGACTCCCAACCTCCCTTTTGCCTCCTCCAGTGTCTCAGCGCCGAGCAGCTGCAGCAGTCGCGGGGTGGGCCGGTAGACCAGCGGTCGCCCCATCGCATGATCGTCCCTCTCAGCGCAGAGTAACCCGCGGGAGAGCAGGAGGGCCAAAGTCTCCGAGCTGTCGCGGGGCAGCGAGACCGGCCCCTCGAGCCCCCCAGAGTGGGGAAGGCGGCACCAACCGCGACGGGTAGCAGCCACAGATCTCAGGTGTGACCGAGGTGGAACGCTTGGGGATCGTGAGCTGCCGCAGCTCGGCCCATCTGTTAGGGGAAGGCATCCAATAGACGACGTAACGCCCCTGCCGGAGTTGCTGAGAGTACCTCTACCGCCGGTTCCAGCCCGGAACAGGCCTGTGTACTGGCCTCAAGATCGTCGGCGGATTCGTCGGGTGGAGCTGGCGGCACTCGAGCGCCTGGGCGTGCCACACCGCCACTGCCTGCGAAGATTCGCTATCCGATAGAGCGGCTCAGCGAAGAAGCGCCATTGAGCTCGGGCGCGGCTGAAGGTGCTCGCGATACCTATCCAAAGCGCGGGTCACTTGGTCCCTGATGATCCGTCCGATCACGTCTTCCGGCTCGATACCCCCTAGCCACCACGCGATCGCGCGTTGCTGCTCATCAGTCAACTCGACCTCGACGAATACCTTCCTCGTCATGCGCGGAGTTCCTCCTCGAGCTGTCATTGGCGGCCGCTCTCTCGGCCCGCTGGATACGCATCACGGCATCGAGTTCAAGGACGCTCAGGTAGGTATGGGTATCGCCGGGCTGGCGGTGGTAGTGGAGACGACGGGCCTTGAGTAACCGATAGATCGTGCTTCGGGATCGTTCGTAGCGGGTCACCGCATCCTGCACCGTGATGTAGGTACGAGGCAGCGACCGGTTGGTCAACTTCCCTCCTCATGTCGATACAGTCCGATGACGTCGAGTATGTCAATTGACGTCAAATAGAGTCAAGTCCAGAGTGGCACAGCCTGGCACGACTCGATACAGTCCCCCGAGATGGACGAGGATCGGTACCTCACCCCGCGGGAGGCGGCCCGATATCTCGGGG
>JALZAW010000332.1 GCA_030948155.1 Candidatus Dormiibacterota bacterium
GAGCAGGGAGAAGTCCCAGGTGGTGTAGCCGACGCCTGCATCGCCCAAGTTGCCGGCGTTGACGAAACCGAAGACTTCGCGCCGCAGGGCGCTCCCGGCGGCGATGGCGCCGCCCCGGGGCTTGAGCGGTCGAACGGCAGTGCGCGCGGGCAGTTGGGCGCCAGGCTCCCTGACCGCCGACTCCAGGCCGGCAGTGATGACGGGCTTGGTGGCGTCCGGTCCCGGTCTAGCAGTCGGCTTACCAGTGGCTTGACCCGGCATGGGGACCTGGCCGCTGGACGGCTCACCGGCCGGTGCCGCGGCCGCGTCAAGAAGTGTGAGAGAGAGGAATAGGAAAAGCGCTGCCTTCGCGATGGCAGACCGTACCCCCCAGTGGTACAGAGTCATTTGGCGGTGCGAGCGGCACTCTACCGCGGACCGCCAACCTACGTCAAGTTGCCAGCCTGTGCGACGTAGGCTGCCACGAACCTGCCGACCTCGCCTGGCTGAGGTGTCGCGGCGCCGTTCCGGAACAATTGAGGGATGGCCACGCCTCGCTTCATCAACCTCGGCTGCCGCACCAATGCCGCCGAGACCGACGAGCTGGCCGCAGCCCTTCGCGACACTGAGAACATCGTCGTCGTCAACTCCTGCACGGTGACACGAGCTGCCGACCGGGAGACCCGCAAAGCCGTGGCGCGAGCCCGCCGGGAGCAGCCGGAGGCGGCACTGCTGCTCATGGGCTGCTACGTCGACGCCCACCCGGGCGACTCACTGGGAGCGGACCTGGTTGTACCCAACCGCTGGAAGCAGGCGGTGGAGGGTGAAGCGCCGGAGGAGCCGCCCGGCACGAGGCGCTCACGCTACGTGCTGAAGGTCCAGGATGGCTGCGACAACCGCTGCACCTTCTGCATAGTCTGGCAGGCGCGCGGCCGCTCCATCTCGCGAGTTCTTCCCTACCTGGAGCAGCGGGCTCGTCGCGCCGCCGAGGCAGGTTACCGGGAGATAGTCCTCACCGGGATCGACCTGGGGTCTTATCGCGGCGGACTGGCGCCGCTGGTGGCCCGGCTGCTCGACGCGGCGGCGCCGGCCCGGATCCGGCTCTCCTCCATCGACCCCTCCCACATCGACGCGGACCTGGCCCGGCTCTTCGCCCATCCGCGGCTCTGCCCGCACCTGCACCTACCGCTGCAGTCCGGCTCCGATGCTGTCTTGGCCCGGATGCGGCGGCGCTATGACCTCGCCACCTTCGAGCGGGCGGTGGCCATGGTGCGTCAGGTCCAGCCGGACCTCGCCCTGACCGGCGACGTGATGGTCGGCTTTCCCAGCGAAACGGAGGGGGACTTCGAAGCCACTCTGGCGGCCATCGAACGCGCCGGTTTCATGGACCTGCACGTGTTCCGCTACTCCGCCCGGCCACGCACGGCAGCCGTCCGCTACTCCGGCGCCGCTCCTGTCGGGATTGCCCGGGAGCGGTCGCGCCGCACAATCGAGCTCGGCAAGCGGTTGCATGCCCAGTACGAGGGCGGTTGGGCAGGTCGCGAGGTGGAAGCGATCTGGGATCGGGAGAGAGACGGCCTGATCCGGGGTGTCGCCGAGAATTACCTCACGGTCACCGCTCCGGCCGGCGGACGCCGCCCCGGCGAGCTGGAGAGGCTCCGCTTCCGTCCTCCCAGTGTCCTCCAACCATGATGTCGCGCGTGCTGACGCTGGCTGTCCTGCTGGCGCTCGCGGCTTGCAGCCAGCCCGCAGGGGTCGCGATTACGACGCCTACGCCAGTCGGGCACCCCAACATCGTCTTCGTCTTGACTGACGATCTGTCTTGGAACCTGGTCGATCGCATGCCACATGTGAAGCAGCTGATGCAGCAGGGCGTCACATTCGATCACTATTACGTGACCGATTCGCTCTGCTGCCCTTCGCGTTCCTCCATCTTCAAGGGCCAATTCCCCCACAACACAGGCATCTTCACGAACGGCGGCTCGGACGGCGGCTTTGCGGAGTTCTATAGACGCGGGGAGCAGAACTCGGCGGTCAACACCTGGCTCCACTCGGGCGGCTACCGGACGGCCATGATGGGCAAGTACCTGAACGGGTACCTGGAGGTCACCGACCCGCCCAGAACATACGTGCCGCCCGGTTGGGACGAGTGGGACGTGGGCGGCAACGGCTATCCCCAGTACAACTATGACCTCAACCTCAACGGCCAGATAGTCCATTACGGCGCTTCCGAAGCCGACTACCTGACCGACGTCATCGGCGGCAGCGGCCAGCAGTTCATCCAGACTTCAACCAAGGCCGGCAGGCCGTTCCTCCTCGAGCTGGCGACCTTTGCGCCTCACGCACCCTACACGCCACCCAAGCGGTATTTGGGGAAGTTGGCCGGTATCGCCTATCCGGAGACCCCGGCCTACGATGCCCAGGATCTCAACGCGCCCAGGTGGCGGGCGGCCGCGCCTCCGTTGACCCCGAAGGAGCACGAGACCGTGAGAGTCGATTACCAGAAGCGCGTCGAGGCCGATCTTGCTGTCGACGATCTCATCGGCAGCCTGGAGAAGACCTTGCGGGAGACAAACCAACTCCAGAACACGTATTTCGTGTTCAGCTCCGACAACGGCTATCACATGGGCGAGCACCGCCTCCATGAGGGCAAGCAGACTGCCTTTGACACTGACATCAGCGTGCCACTGGTGGTCAGCGGTCCGGGCGTCCCCCACGGCCTCACTCAGCACCAGCTAGTCATGAACATCGACCTCGCCCCGACCTTCGCTCGTCTCGCCGGCGTCCCCGCTCCGGATGTGGATGGTGTCTCGCTCCTACCGCTTCTGCGCTCGACCGGCTCCCCGGCCTGGCGGCAGGCGGCGCTGATCGAGCACCACGGGCCTAATGCCTCGCCGAGCGATCCTGACTACACGCGATTTCGCAACGAGGATCCCCCCTCATACAACGCTCTCCGGACCTCTCAGTTCACGTACGTGGAGTACTTGAACGCCCAGCAGCAGCCGGCCTACAACGAGATCTATGACGACCAGAAGGATCCGTATCAGTTGAGCAACGTGGCCGGTTCGGTCGACCCCGCGATTCAGCGCCAGCTTCACGCACTGCTTCAGAAGCTCACTGCCTGCCACGGCGCCGACTGTTTCGTGCCCTGAATCTAAACCGGCCCTCGGCGGTGCCTCGGCAACCGTCGCCTCCCCTCGGCGAATTGCAAGGCGCTGTTCGCGCCTCGGAAAATCGGTTATTGCCTCAGAGCTTGGAGGCGTCTCCACGGTTCGGGGGTGCTATCGGTCTGGTCCGGGCCGGTGAGGCGCTGGAAAGCGGCTCGTGGTAGAGAGCGTGGATGGTGTCGGTGCCGGTCACGAATACTTCGGCAACTCCGACGTCCCGCTTGACCACGGATGGCGTTTGCCCGGTGGTGCCCGCCAGCGACTGCCAAGGGCGCCAGCCGCCGTTGTATTGCAGGCGCTGGAGAACGTTGGTGGTGCCCGAGACGATTACATCGAGCTCGCCGGGGGCAGAGGCCGCCGCCGAGGGACCGGTGCCGTCCGCGAGGCTACCGGCGAACCACTCCCAGGCCGACCACTGGCCGCCGTCGTACCAGCGGTGACCGAGGGTGCCATCGAGATTGCGGATGAACAGGTCGAGCCGACCGG
>JALZAW010000333.1 GCA_030948155.1 Candidatus Dormiibacterota bacterium
AATCCGCCCGCCGCCAACAGCGTCCCGCCAAAGCTGACCCCGGTGGCCCCGGTGAAGCCGCTGCCGGTGATGGTGACCGTGGTCCCGCCGGTCGTCGCGCCGGAGCTAGGACTCACTCCGGTAACAGTGGGAACAGGGACGGTCCAGCTGACGACCGCCTGCGGAGTACCGGTCGTGTCCGTCGTGATGCTGACGTTGCTGGTGCCAGTTCCGGCAAAGGAGGAGCCGGCGCCACCCCCGCCACCCCCACTGGAGACACCCGGGGCCTCATCGCCAGCTGAGCCACCACCGCCGCCGTAGTAGCCACCGCCACCGCCGCCGCCTTCGCCTCCGTTCATTCCAGGATAGCTGCCACCGGCGCCGCCGAAGAAGAGGGTTCCGGGCACGCCTGCCCGCGCGCCGGCGCCGCCGGCCGTGCCTCCCCCGCCGGTCGTTGCCCCGCCCCCACCGCTCTCTACATTTAAACCGAGGCCGGATCCGCCGGCACCTGCGCTGGCTCCTGCTGATCCACCACCGCCGCCGTAGTAACCACCACCGCCGCCGCCTCCGCCCGCGACAAGTACGCGCGAGCTGATGGTTACATAAGGGACCCTCAAGTCGGTAGCTCCCCCGCCTCCCCCACCGGCAACCGAGTTGGCACCACTGGCGCCGCCCCCGTTGAAGCCAGCGGTGTCCGGCGTCGTACTCTCGCTCCCGCCGGCCCCGCCGACCTCGACATGGATGGTGCTGCCGGGCGTCGCAGCAAGGTCGGCCGTCACCGTGGCACCGAAGCCGCCAACGCCGAACGAACTAAAAGAAGCGAAGCCGTTCCCACCGCGCGCGCCGACCAGCGTTACATGGAGAGACGTGACTCCGGGAGGGACCGTGAATGTCTGGTCTCCGCCCGTGTAGTTGAAGGTCTGACTTTGCGTCACCGCCGCCACGGGCGTCATCTGAAATGCGGCAGCGAGCAGCGCCAGCGTGGAACTGGCGGCGAGCTTCGTCCGAATGCCCACAAACCATCTCTCAGCCATCCGACATCTCCCCAAAGGAGTCACCTGTCACCCAGGTCGCTCCACCAAGCGGTCCGGACTCCACGCATCCTGGAGGTCGGACGCCAACGCGTGATACCCCCGCAACCGAAGCCTGCCGCTTCCGGGTCGCCGGCGCTAGATTCTCGGCGACGACTGTCCGGGTGTCAAAGTTCGCGCTGGGGAATGGGGCCTTTCTCAATCGGCGACTTTGCTGCGTTGCGTCACTGCTCCGCGTCCATTGCTGTCGATAACACGCGGCGAGGACAGCATGGAGGTAGCCGGTGGTGATCTCTCCGGAGCAGGTGCATCGCCGGTTCGTGGCTCCGGCGTAGTAGGTTTCCGCTAAATGTCTCGGCAGCTGAAGCGGGCGCTGCTCGTGGCGGCGCTGGCGATCCCTTTCTCCGAGCTGGGTCACCTCATCTCGTATGGCTTCCGGGTCCCCTCGGCGGGCTCGCACGTCTACTTCCCCACCCTGCTCCAATTCGCCGGCTCGATCCTCGTGGGGGCGCTCCTCGCCTCCCTGGCGGTCCTCGCTCTGGCTCGCCTGCTCGTCGGAGGCACTGCCCGGAGCCGGCCATGGTCGTTCACGCTGCTCTTCGTCGGCCTGCTCACCGCGCAGCTCGTGGTCTTTCTGGTCCAGGAAGGGCTGGAGTCCCACTCCTGGCCGCGTCTGGCAACGCTCGGCGTGGGACTCCTGGGCCAGCAGCCGGTGGCCTTGGTCGCGGCGCTGGCGCTGCGCTGGCTTTCTGCCCGGCTCCGCCCGGCGGTGCAAGCGCTGTGCTCCGCCCGGGCCGTCCAAGCGCCGCTGGGAGTCGTGTTTCCGCTCGAGCCCCAGCCGATCTCCACACGGCAGCCGGCCTTGGCCGTCCCACATGTCCGGGCTCCCGGGCAACGAGCGCCCCCGCTCTAACTTCCCGCCCCGCTCAGACCTACTGAAGCAATTGCAGGAGAAGTTAGATGAATCGTGTCTGCACGTCCGCGCTGGCGATCGCCAGCATTGCCTTCCTGGGGACAGCCGCCTGCGGCGGAGGCTCAGGTCAGAACGTGAACCTCGCTGTCAACGTTGCCGGCAGCAAGATGACGCCTGAGAAGCTCTCGGCCCACGAGAACGACATGGTGACCCTCGAGCTCACGGCCGACAAGCAGGAGGAGATCCATCTGCACGGCTACGACTACAAGTTCGCCATGAAGCCGGGCCAGACTCAGACCAAGACCTTCAAGGCCGACAAGACCGGAAGCTTCGAGATCGAGATCGAGGACACCAGCACCCACCTGGGCGAGCTGGACGTCCTGCCGCGCTGACGTGAAGGTGAGTGATGCCGATCTTTCTTCACGGTTTTGGCGTTCGCTACGACCTGCCGCTCTCGCTCTCGCTCTACGTCATCACCGCAGCGGCGGTGGTGGTGATCTCGTTCGTGCTGGTGGCGGTCTTCGCGGGCGAGAAGGTGGGGCCTACGGCGGTCGAGTACCCCCGCCGGGAGCTGGCCTTTCTCCGCGGGCTGCCCCGCCTGTGGTGGCTGCGCGTCCTCGGCGGCACGCTGGGCGTCCTCTTCCTGCTCGCCATCATGGTGACCGGCTGGTTCGGATCGAGTAAGCCGGATGGCAACCCTGCCGAGTACCTGACCTGGATCTATTTTTGGGCCGGCCTGGTCGTCCTGACCGGACTCCTGGGGCCGATCTGGGACTGGGTCAACCCGTTCAAAGCCCTAGACGCCCTTATCCGGAGCGTCCGTGGGATATCCGACCCCTCGGCCACTGGACCCGACCGGCTGGCGCGCGTCGGCATCTGGCCGGCCGCCTTCCTCTTCTTCAGCTTTGCCTGCCTGGAGCTGACCTCGGGCTACGCCAACCGGCCTTGGCTCGTCGCCTGGCTGGCGCTCGGCTACACGGTGCTGACGGTTGGCGGCATGCAGTGGTTCGGCGCCCGGTCCTGGTTGCAGCACGTGGAGTTTTTCACGATCCTCTTTTCGATCCTGGCCCGGCTGGGGCCGGTGCAGGTCGAGGGCGACCGGATCTACGTGCGGCTGTGGGGCGCCGGGCTGCTGGATTCCTGGGGGCGGGGTTGGGATCGGATCGTTTTCATCATCCTGATGCTCAGCAGCCTCGCCTTCGACGGCATCATCGCCACTCCCCTGTGGCAGGACATCGTCAGCAACCTGCAACCCTTGTGGTTGCCGCTGGGGCAGTGGGGGTTCTTCGCGGTACGCACCTTCGGCCTGATCGACTTAACGCTTCTCTTCCTGGTGGTCTTCGTGGCCTTCATGCGTCTGGTGATGTACTTCGGGTTCGTCGAGGTGGACGCCCTGGCGACGACCACCCTCTTTGGCCTGACCCTGGTGCCCATCGCGTGGGTCTACAACTTTGCCCACAACTACAGCTACCTGACGATCCAGGCCCAGGGACTGTTTCCGCTCCTCGCCGATCCCTTTGCCAGAGGCTGGCACCTGCTGCCCACGCAGGGCTACCAGCCCAGCTTCGCACTGGCCCAGGCCTCCACGGTCTGGTACGTGCAGGTGGTGCTGATCGTGCTTGGCCACGTCATCGCTGTCTTCCTGGCCCACCTCCGGGCGGGCGAGCGCTTCCAGACCGCCAGCAACGCGCTGCTCAGTCAATATCCG
>JALZAW010000334.1 GCA_030948155.1 Candidatus Dormiibacterota bacterium
GGCCGAGCGCGCCGGCTGCTCCTGGCGCAGCCTCACTGCCTCCTCGATCAACTCCGGGTGGCGGCGGACGGTGCCCGCATCGAAGCGGGGTCGATCCCGCAGCCCGGCCAGGCCGTGCTGCCGCGAATCCAGCGGTCCAGAGTGCCGGCTGAGGCGCCGCGGCTGACCGTCAGGACCCGCGTGCTCCTCGTCGGCCAGCCGGCGGACCACCTGGCCGCGTTCGCGACTGCCGAAGCGCGGGCTGAGCGCCTCCGCGATCAGCGGGATTTGGGCACCAGTACGTCGGTCGGTCAGTACCCCGGAGATCTGCCAGCCTCGGCTCAGCCACATGTACCTCTTCTAGGCGCTGACGCTGATCATCGTGGTTGCCAGCATCATCAGCCCGCCGCTCACGGTCCAGGGCTGGATCCTGACCTTCTCCACCGTCTTTTTCCAGGCGGTGGCGCTGGTGTTACGGATCGCCCGGAAACCAGCATTTGTGATCGCGAGAAATCCAGCAGAGGGATCGCCAGAAACCCCGCGTCTGTAGAAGGCGCGATCGGCCCCGCGCGATTCTACTTGCCGGTTGCTCGCCGGCGCTTCGCCTCCTTCAAGCGATAGCTCTCGCCGCTGTGGGTGAACACGGTCGCGAAGTGCAAGAAGCGGTCGAGGACGGAGGCGGCCACCACCTCATCGCCCAAGAAATCGCTCCAGGTGTCGAAGCCGCGGTTGGAGGTCAAGATCACCGAGCCGGTGGTGTAGCGCCGGGTGAGCAGCTGACAGAAGGCGCGGCCGGCGGCCTGACCGAGCTTGAGGTGAGCGACCTCGTCGAGGATGACCAGCTGGGGACGGACCCACTCCAAAAGGAAGCGAGGCAGCTCAGAGGCGGCCGAGGCCGCCTCCGCCTCCTGCGCCCACTCATCGAGACGGGCGAAGCGAACGGTGTAACCGGACTCCACGGCGGCGACGCCGAGTGCGACCGCCAGCATCGTCTTGCCCAACCCGGCGGGGCCCAGGAAGGCGACGTTGTCGCGGTCGTCGATGAAGCGCAGGCTGCCGAGGCGCTCGACCTCTGCCCAGTTGAGAGTGGGCTGCGCCCTCCAGTCGAACTCATCGAGGCGGCGGACGAAGGGAAAGCGGCAGCCAGCGAGGCGGCGCTCACGGGTGCGTTGGGCACGCATCTCGAGGGCCTCGCGGACCAGGCCGGCCAGGAAGTCCTGGTAGCTGAGCGAGCCCTTGGCCGCTCGCTTCAGATGGGCCTCCAGGACAGGGACTAGGCTGCCGAGCTTGAGCAGGCGCAGGTTCTCGAGGAGCTGCTCGTATTCGGGGTTGGCCATGACCGGCAGCTCAGCCGACATGGTCGGAGTACACCTTCAACGAACGCCGCTCCACCTCGGGCAGATAGATCACGCGCCGGGGCGGGGTGCCGACCTGGACCGGCGGCAGGGTGGCCATCCGGCGGCAGGCCTGGCGCACGGCGCGGATGTGGAAGGCACCGATGAGAACGACCTGCTCGACGGCGAGATCGACGTTGTCGTGGCCCCACTCGGCAACCAGCTCACGAATCTTGTGGAGGTGATAGGCGGCGTTGCCACGAAAGCGCTTGACGCAGCCCTCGACGAAGCGTTCGTGCTGCGGGAACAGCTTCAGGAAGGCCTCCCGCTGGTGGGGCAGGTGGCTGGGGTAGCTGGGCCGGTATAGCCCCTGCTTGTGGTCGGGCAGCTGCGCAGTCCGGCCCACGCCCTCTAAGAGATCGTGTCGGGCGAGCTCCTGCCCAGCCAGCACGATGGAGAGCTGGTCGCCGACCTCCTGGCAGAGGACGCGACGGCCGGCGTACTGGTAGGGGACCTCGTAGAAGTTGTCCTTCCAGCGCACCGTGAAGTCGAGGTAGACCCGGCGGCCGAGCTGCGGGCGGTAGCTGAACTCGCTGTCGGCCAGCGGACGTAGGTGCTCGCGCTCCTCCCGCAGCCGGTCGACCGGGCGCTGATGGGTGGTCTCGTGGATCCGCACGTTGCAGACCTCGTTTAGCCACCAGTGACAGTGGCGCTGCGCTGCCTCCAGGGTCGGCGGCCGCTGGCCGGCCAGGCAGTTCCGCTTGACGTACTTCACGCCGGCCTCCGACTTCCCCTTCGTCTGCCCCCGCCCGGGTTTGGCAGCGATGGGCTGGAAGCCCCAGTGGTCGGCGAAGGCGAGGAAGGCGGGATTGAAGACGATCTCATCCGAGCGGTGCTCGAGCACCGCCGCCTTCATGTTGTCCACCACGATCGCGGCCGGCACGCCGCCCGCCTCCCGGAAGGCCTGCTCGAAGCAGCGGAAGAGCGTCTGCTGGGATTCGCTGACGGTGAACTCGAGGAAGCTCCAGCGTGAGTAGCCAAACACATAGATGAAGCCGTTCAGCCGGGACCGCCGGCCTTCGTGCTCGACGTGGTGCTTGGTCTCCAACCAGTCGGCCTGGGCCTGCTCGCCAGGCCCGGTCTCGAAACGCGCCACTGCCTCCACACTCGGCTCCCCACGCAGAGCCCGGCAGGCGAGCTTGACCCGCTCGTAGCCGCCTTCATAACCCTGGGCCACGATCTCCCGGAAGAGCACCCGCGCGCTCATCTCCGGGAAGTCGGTCAGCCGCTCGGCCAGGTAGCCGTGGAAGGGGTCCAGCTTGCTCGATCGGCTCCGCGTGATCGACGTCGGCGGCGGCTGGCCCTGCCACTTCGCCACCGTCTCTCGGTCGAGCCCCAGCTTGCGGGCGATGGCGGCGTCGGACATCCCGCCCTCACCCAGGACCTGGATCTGGTTCCACTGCTGCATCCTGATCAACCCCTTGTTCCTCCGCTGCGACATTGCTAGGTCGCACCGGAGCCTATTGGCCGCCGCAACGGCCGTCACAAACGCGGGGTTTCTCGCGATCCCTCTCTACAGGTGCGGGGTTCTACACGATCCTTTCTGCTGGTTTTCTCGCGATCACTTCTGCTGGTTTCCTGACGATCCGTGACAGCGGCAGCTGAGGCACCGCTGCGAAGGTTTGTTTGAGACCCTCGAGCCCGAGGCCACGGACGTCCTGCTGCCAGGCTGCCAGGTCCTTCCGGGCCGGGCAGCGGACTCCGCAGCTGCTGCAACGGCCTCGGCACCACTCCCAGCTGCAGCCGGTGGCGGCGCCTCCGCAGAGGGCCAACTCCGGGCAGCGGTTGCAGGCCTGGGCGCGACCGGGGTCGAGCCGTACCTCGGGTTCCGTTGCTCGCCGTTGAGGCCGGAAGCGGAGTCTGTTGGCAGCGCTGACCGCCACCGAGACCGCAGCCGCCTCTTCCCCTTCGGCCAGCAGCTGCTTCACGAGCTCGGCGAGAGGCGCCGGCAAGCCGCCGGCGACGCCCAGTAGGAGCTCTCGGGTGGCCGAGCTCGAGGAGCTCGAGGAATCGCCCCGCCGTCTTGTCCCCAGTTCGCGCCCCGCGGCGACCTGGACGCCGGCCATGATCAGCTGCCGCCCTCCATCGGATGCAGCTGCGCGAGCTGGTTCTCTTCTCTCGGTTGTTGCGCCGCCTCCAATTGCCGCCGGAGCGCCTCCAGGGCGGCGACCGCACGGGGATCCCGGCCCAGGTCGGCGCTGACTCGCCGGAGCGCATAGAGCACCGTGGTGTGATCACGCTGGAAGGCCTCGCCC
>JALZAW010000335.1 GCA_030948155.1 Candidatus Dormiibacterota bacterium
GAGGATGATCGCCGGGAAGGCAAGGATGACGTCGAACGCCCGCTGAAGGGTGGTGTCCAACCAGCCCGGTCCGGCGGCCCCCAGCAGGCCCGCGAGACAGCCGAGAATCGCTGCCGCCGGCACAGCTACCACAGCCACGACCAGGTCCACCCGGATGCCGTTGAGCACCCGACTGAGCAGGTCGCGGCCGAGCTCGTCAGTGCCGAGTGGGTGCGTGCCGCTGGGCGGCAGAAGCTCCTGGAGGCGAATCTGGAACGTTGGCGAGTAAGGGGTTAGAAGGGGAGCGAGAATGCCGAGCAGCACTATGGCGCCGACCAGCCCTAAGCCGAGAAGGCCGCGCGGAGTCTGCAGCGCCCTCAGGTAGCGGTTGCGGGTGAACGCCAAGCGATCCGGGACCCGGACGATGTCGACGGCGCCCGCCTGAGCCATCAATCCAGCAGCCTGATGCGGGGGTCGAGGCCTGCCTGCACGATCTCCGCGGCTGTGCGCAGAACTATGAAGACCAGAACTCCCAGCATCAGAAGATCCTGAACCAGGAGGTAGTCACGGCTCAAGACGGCGTGCAGGATCAGCTGGCCGAGCCCGGGCCAGGCAAAGATCGCCTCCACTATCACCGCTCCGCCAAGCAGCTGGCCGACCTGGATGCCGAGGACCGTGATCACCGGTGGGAGGGCGTTGGGGAGGGCGTGCCGGAGGAGGATCAGGTGCCGCTTCAGGCCCTTCGCCACGGCGGCGCGGATGTAGTCCTCCTGCAGCACCTGGCGCATCGAGGTCTGGAGAAAGCGGGCGATCACGGCTGAAACCGGAAGCGCCAGGCAGAGCGCAGGCAGGATCAGGAACTGGATCCCGAGCGAGGGGTCCTTCAACAGGGATAGCTGGCCGCCAGGCGGGAGTAGATGGATGGTGACGGCGAAGACCAGGACCAGCACCACACCGCTGATGAAGGTGGGGACTGCGAAGGTGACGGTGTTCACCACCATCAGCAGGAACTGCGCCAGCCGGTTCCGAGTCGTCGCGCCCAGGATGCCCAGCGTGAGGCCGAGGAGGAGGGCGAGGATCATCGCCCCCACCGTCAGCTCGAGCGTGTTGCCGGCTCCCCGAGCGATCAGGGTGGCGATCGGCGCTCCCAGCACATACGAGTGGCCGAGGTTGCCGGTGACCAGCCCCTGAACCCAGCGCAGATACTGGACCGGGAGGGGTTGGTCGAGCCCGAGGTCGTGCTCGATCGAGGCGATGGTGGCGGGGTTGGCGTCAGGCCCCGCCAGGACGACTGCCGGATTACCCGGTGTGAGTCGCAGGATGCCGAAGATCACCACTGAGGCCAGCACCAGCACCAGCAGCGCCGACGGCAACCGCCGAGCTGCGTATTGAACCATCAGGCCAGGTACGCCTCGTCGAAGTCGAGGTAGTCGAACATGTTGTAGGTGAAGTTCTTGAACTTGTTGACGCTGACGAAGGTGCCGGGACTGATCACGCTGTCAATCACAAACTGCTGGTCCAGGAGGTAGTCGGTCACCTTCTGGTAGACGGCTTTGGCGCTGCCTTCCGAAGCCCTGAAGGCCTGGTTGGCGAGATCGACGTAGACCGGGTCGTTGAGGTTGGAAGCGTTCTTGGCGGCGTTGAAGGGGAACGCGCTGACGATCAGCGTGGCGGGATGCAGCTGACTGAACCCGTGCACGTTCACCCAGAGACCGGGGAGCGTCCCCGCCTGGAGCTTCTGGATGAACTGAGCGGCGTCGTAGGACACGGTCTGGGTGGTGATGCCGATCTGCTGCAGGTTGAACTGCACTATCTGCGCCATCGGCGACAGCGGCGGGCTGCCCGAATTGAAGGCCAGCTGGGCCTGGACGTTGGTGAGGCCGGCCGACTGCAGGATCTGCTTCGCCTTGTTGGGGTTGTAGCTGTAGTGGGTGGCCGCCGCGTCCGTATAGGCCGGTGACGATTTCGGCCAGGGAATGGAGGTGACGTTCCCGACGCCGCTGAACACCTCCTTCAGGATTCGCTCCTTGTCGACCGCGTAGGCCACCGCCTGCCGCACCTCCTTCCTGTCGAACGGCGGAACCTTGACGTTGCAACCAACGTAGTAGGCGGCGTCGCCGGTATCGGCGACCTGGGTCGTGAAGGCAGGGTTGTTCTTCAGGCCGACGTAGTCCTTCGGGGCGAGCCCCAATGCCAGCTCAGTCTGCTGGGCCTGCAGGGAGGACAGGAGGGACTGGGCCTGGGGGATGATCCGGAGCTCGACGCCATCAAGGTACGGCCGGCCCGACTTCCAGTAGTTCGGGTTCTTACTCAGAGCCACCGAATCGCCCGGATTCCACTGCTTCCATACGAAGGGTCCTGTGCCGTTCAGGTTCTTGCCGCTCAGCATGTCGGGGAGGGTGTCCTTGTCGACGATGAACATGATCTCGAAGAGATCGAAGAGGTTGCTGGCTGCGTGGCTGAGCCGGAGCTTGACAGTGCTGCCGCTGCCGGAGGCGTCGGTGATCACTGCCGCCGTCGAGCGCAGCTGTGAGGCTCGCTTGGGGTCCTGGATGTTCTGGATCGAGAAGATGACATCATCCGGACCGAAGGGCCGGCCGCTGTGGAACTTGACGTCCTTGCGGAGCTCCAGGGTGAGGCTGGTGCCGTCGCCGGCCAGCTGCCAGCTGGTCGCCAGTGAGGGATTCGGCTTCAATGTCTTGTGGTCGTATTCGGTCAGAGTGTTGTAGACGAGCCGGCCGACAGCCGTGTTGGGAAAGTTCTGGCCGAAGAGGCCGCTCGGGATGATGTCCGGCACCTGCGCCATGTGCAGGGTCCCGCCTTTCTTAGGACCGCTGGAGGTGCCCGCGCCGCTGTTGGCGGCGGACGTGCACCCGGTCAGCAGGAAGAGAGTGCCCGCCGCCCCGGCCTTCACGACCCAGCGCCGACTCACCCGCTGCTGCATCAGATCTTCGATGGCCATCTTTTCCTCCTGCGAGCCTGCGTCAGAGGCTCCTGAATTCGATGAACTCCGGGTTGGTGGTGACGCCGAGCCCCGGCCCGGCGGGCAGGGTCAGTCGCCCCGCCAGTGGCCGTTCCTCGGGCAGAACGCAGACGGGGCGCCAACCGACCTCGCCGTACGCGAACTCCAGGACGCCGAGGCTCGGGACAAGAGCCGCCAGCTGCAGGCTGCCGGCGCAGCCGACCGGGCTGGTCGGATTGTGTGGTGAGACCTCGGCTCCCTGGCTGGCGGCCAGCTGGGCGAGCCTTCGAGCGGCCAGCAGTCCGCCCGCGTGCTTCACGTCGGGCAGCACGATCCTGAGGCCACCCTTCCCCAGCGAGGGCTGCAACAGGTCAGGCTCTGAGCACATCTCGCCGCCCGCGAGTGGTATGCGGGTCAAGGTCGACAGGTAGCGCAGCTCATCGGGCTGGTCGAGGGCGACGGCGTCCTCCAGCCAGGCGATTTCGAGACGCTCAAGGTCCGGCAGGAGGGCAACCACCTCATCCAGTGGGAGCCGGTTGTGGACGTCGACCATCACCCTCACTTCAGGACCCACCGCGGCCCTGATCGCCTCCACCACTGTCAAGCCCGACTTGGCCAGGTCGGCCCCGTCCGCCGGATCGTCGAAGGGGGCGCATTTAAGCGCGCGGAATCCGTCCGAA
>JALZAW010000336.1 GCA_030948155.1 Candidatus Dormiibacterota bacterium
CCCCACGAAGCGCGCTTCGTGGGGTGACTCTGGGGCGGCGGATGGTCTGCATTTGGCGGTCACGGTCCACCACTAGACCCCAGCCAGGCTACGGCGCAGCTGCTGCAGCCGGGAGGCCACGCTGGCATCGATGACTTGGTCGCCGGCCTGGATCACGAGACCACCCATGATCTCGGGGCTGACCCTGCTGGTGAGCCGGGTTTCTCGGCCCAGGCGGCCCTCCAGTTGGCGCTTCAGGGCCAGCAACTCCTCCTCGCTCAGCTCAACGGCTGAGGTCACCGTCGCCCGAATCCGGCCCTCGGCTTCGTCGTCCAGCCGTTGGAATTCCTGGCCAATCGCATCGACCTCTGACACGCGGTTGGCGGCGACGAGAAGCTTGGCCAGGTTGACCGCCTCTTTTTCGACCCGGCCTTCGAGCAAAGCCGTGACGGCTTCCTGGCGACGCTGGCGGGCGATACTGGGATTCATCAGGACAGCCCTGACCTCAGCCTGATCGAGCAGCTCCTGCACGATCCCGAGGCGGCGTGCCCACTCTGGGACCTGACCTTCTGAGCGGGCCAGTTCGAAGATTGCGCGGGCATAGCGGCGGGCGCCCCGGCTGGGGTGAAGGGAATCAGTTGCGGCCATCCCTCACCCCGACTTCTGCGATCGCGCGGTCGATCAAGTTGTGGTGGGAGCCCACGTCCAGCCGCTCGCCGACGACTTTCTCCGTCGCGCTGACCACCAGGTCGGCGACCTCTCCGCGAATGGAGTCCATCGCCTTCTGGCGCTCGGCCTCGATGTCCTTGCGCGCGTTCTCGGTCACGCGGCGGGCGTCCTCTTCCGCCCTGGCTTTCAGATCGGCGCGCAGCTGTTCAGCCGAACGGCCGGCGCCTTCGATCACCTCGGCCGCCTGGGTACGAGCTTCGTTGAGCCGTGCCTCCGCTTGGCCCAACCGTTCCTCCGCAGCCCGCCGAGACTCCTCCGCCTTGCGCAGCTGCTCCGTGATCTGCTGCTGGCGAGCCTCGGCGGCGGCGCTGATGCGCGGATAGACGAACCGGGCCAGGACGGCAAGCATGAGCAGGAACGCAA
Source organism: Candidatus Dormiibacterota bacterium (assembly GCA_030948155.1). Classification (GTDB taxonomy): domain Bacteria; phylum Chloroflexota; class Dormibacteria; order Dormibacterales; family Dormibacteraceae; genus Dormiibacter. The sequence continues at coordinate 1,072 of JALZAW010000336.1, forward strand.
CCGCTTCGATCCAGAAGGTCGCGTTGATGACAAGGATGCCGGCGGCCAGATACATCAGGAGACCGGCGTTCCGATGGCGTAGATGAACACGAAGCCCAGGGCCAGGTTGATGAAGTACATGGCCTCGACGAGACCGACAATCAGGAACATGTTGGTGCGAAGGCGACCCTCCAGCTCGGGCTGGCGGGACACACCCTGAATCCAGGCGCTGCCGACCAGGCCGTCACCGACGGCCGCGCCGATGGCGCCTCCGCCAAGCGCTATGCCGGCGGCGACCATGGCGGCGGCGACTGCAACTGCGTGATTCATTGACTCCTCCTCACTAAGACAGATTTAAGCATGCTCTTCGTGCGCGCCCTGGCGGGCCATGCCGAAGTAGATGATCGTCAACAACATGAAGATGAAGGCCTGGATCAGGCCGATGAAGAGCACATCGAACAGCTTCCAGGCCACCACCAACACAGTCGACAGCAGGACCGGCACGAACGGCAGCGGGATCTGCGGCACCAGCGTGGCCAGTACGAAGAGCATTACCAAACCGCCGAAGATATTGCCGAAGAGTCGCAGCGCCAACGTGAGGGGCTTGGCCAGCTCTTCGATGATGTTGAGCGGGGTGTACGCCACGCGCACCGCTAGATTCATGTCGAGCGGGCGGGTGAAGTGATGGAGGTAACCGCGCACTCCTTGCACCCTGATCGCGTAGCCGGTCACCAGCAGGATCACGACCACGGCCATTGCGGCAGTCTGATTGAGGTCGGAGTTGGCGGGATGGAAATAGCCTGTCAAGGGCAGGAAGTCCAGCCAGTTGCCGATCAGGATGTAGAGGAAGATCGTGAGCGCCAGCGGCACAATAAAGGTTGCCTTGGCGTCGACGGCCTCCACCACCTGGCCCTTCACGTAGCCGTAGATGAGCTCGAAGACCATCTGAAACTTGCCAGGAGTGCCGGGCTTAAGCTTGGCCGCCATCAGAAAGCAGATGAGCAGCGTCGCGGCGATGGCGAAGGCGCTGGAGACCAGGCTGTCGATGTTTGCCTGACAGAGGATGGCGGGGCCTGAGCAAAAATCGACAGTCGGATGCTCAACCGGCGGCCCTTCGGCCAAGTAGATCACGTCTGCGCTTTCCGCAGGGTGAGGCTGACGGCGGCGGCGGCCATGATCAGCTGGGCCACGGCGATGCCGCCGATGACGAAGGCTGCCTGATCCAGACCCAGCAATGCTGCCGCGCCCAGACCGGCGACCGTGATCACCAGCAGCCTGGCCAGTACACCTACGCCAAAGCCTGAGCGGGCCGTAAGCGCGCGATCGATGAGCCAGGCGTTGCTGGCGCCGAGGGCGAGACCGATAGCCAGCGCGAGAGCCCAGAGCGGGTGACCGAAGGGAGTCAGAACCAAGAAGGCAATCAGCGCGGCAAGACCGGCCAGGATCCCCGTCCGCCGCACCGCGTTCTTACCCATGCCAACTCTCAACCTTGCCTCACCATCCTGAAGTACATGACGGCCGCCGCCGCCACGATACCCACGCCAAGTCCCGTCAGGAGAAGGAGGGGACCGGTGTGCAGGGCGCCGTCGAGCAACGCACCGCCGACCAAGGGCACGATCACCGAGCCGGCGAGCATTCCCCCGAGGCCGATCAGCTCGGCGCTCGAAGGGCCTCCACCGCTAGCCGGTGACATCCCGCCCAAAGCTTAGCGAATCCACTACCGGCGACCGAAGGCTGCGAAGCGCGGAGTCTCTCGCGGCTGCGACTCAGCCGCGAGCGGACCTGCCTTCCAGGAAGAGCCGGATCACGCGGCCGCCGGGAACTGGAACTCGGCGATTCAAGAGCCGCAGCCTCTCGCCCAGCAGGCTGGAGACGATCACGAGTGTGATCACCACCGCAGCCGCCAGCAGGCGCTGATGGGCGCCGAGCAGCGCCAAGCCGGCAGCCCCGAGAATGCCGGTGGCGCCGTAGAAGAGGAGGCAGGTTTCGCGCTGCGAGAGGCCGAAGTCGAGCAGCTGATGGTGGACGTGATTGGAGTCGGCGTGGGCTATCGAAAGGCCCTGCCGACGCCGCCGGAAAATGGCCCAGGCGGTGTCGCCGATCGGGACCGCCAGCGCGAGCAGCGGCACCAAGAGAGCGGCAGCGACAGCGATCTTGGCAACACTCAAGATCGAGAGCAGGGCCAGAGCCATGCCCAGGAAGTGGGCGCCCGAATCCCCCATGAAGATGCGCGCGGGATTGAAGTTGAAGACCAGGAAGGCCGTGCAGACAGCCGCCAGGCAGGCGGCGAGGATCAGCACCTGATGCTGGGCGGCGGCCGGCAGGCCTGCCGGGCGGCCGAAGACGGAAACCATGAGCACCACTGCCACGATGGCCACCACGCCAGCAGCCAGGCCGTCGACTCCGTCGAGAAGGTTCACTGTGTTCTGCATGCCGATCACCCAGAAGACACTGACAGGCAGGATGAGCAAGCCCAGGTTCGGGATCTCCAGGAAAGGCAGGTGGAGGAAGCGGATTTCGAAGCCGAAGAGCTTGACGGCGACTACAGCCACCACTATCTGCAGGGC
>JALZAW010000337.1 GCA_030948155.1 Candidatus Dormiibacterota bacterium
CTCTTACCGTGAGCAACAGCACGTTTTCGGGGAACTCAGCGACCTCGGGGGCCGCCGCGATCAGTAACTTGGCAACTGCCATGGTGGCCAGCAGCACTCTGTCAGGCAACACAAGCCCGTCCGGATTTGGTGCCATCTCCCCCCTGGGCCCGGGCAACCTCACGCTCCAAGACAGCATCGTGGCCAACAACATCCCTGATAACTGCGGGCCGGTCGGTCCGTTGACTGATGGCGGGCATAACATCACGTGGCCGAATAACGGGTGTCCGGGTCTCAAGGACGATCCTAGACTGGCGCCCCTCGCCAGCAACGGCGGCCCCACCCAGACCTTCGCCCTCCGCTCGGGCAGTCCGGCCATTGACGGGTTGCCGCCCGTTGGAGCGGGGTGTCCTTCGAGCGACCAGCGCGGAGTGTCTCGACCGCAGGGTCCCAGCTGCGACATCGGCGCTTTCGAACTCGCGGTGACGCCGACTTCGACGCCACCTGCTGTTCCATCGCCCCCTTCGACTGGACATTGGCAGGCATCCAACGCAGGGCGGTTCGAGGCGGCCGGGATGGTGGGGATCTTGGGCGGTCTGACCGTTCTACTGGTCGCCTTCAAGCTCAAGAGGCGGCGATCCATCTAGTCGAAACCAGTGGGGGTGCTGGAGTTGGTCCGTCGACTAACCGCGGCGGGTATCGGTGTTACCATCTGGCGCTGGCCAGGGGTGTCGCCGAGAAGCTCTGCCATTGCGACGGCGACCAGGTCCGCGCGTCGCATGTGAGCCGCGCGCCGCCCCGTTCCGCCCACTCTCATCACGCGGTGGAGACCCTGATGGGTATATGAGCCTGCTAGAAAGAGGTCCAGTGGACCGGTTTGCCGACAAAACGGGTCCTTCCCAATTCAAAACTGCAATGAGGATGGTCCCCTGGCAGAGCACTTCATCGGTAAGAAGAAGGTGGTGAGTTAGGAAGCGTGGGAGGGTAGCACCCTACTGTGGCCACGAACGCTGCCGAGCCAGACCACGACAGCACAAACTACTGCCAGCAGGACGAGAATCGCCACGCAGTAGGCGGCGACGCTGGCAAAGCCGCCGTTTTCTGGATTCAGGAACGGATAGGGGTATCTGCCAGTGATCGCCCCGCGGATTAGAGTGTAGAGAATCCAGACGAGCGGAAAGCTCAGCCAGAGCAGGCCCTGCCTCAGGCTAAGTCTCTGGGCGGGCGGGTCGAGGAGCCAGTCGGCAACCATGACCATCGGCATGAGCTCGTGGACGACTGTATTCACCCAGGGGATGGCTGTGTCTACATCCGTCCCGCTGAGCAGCAGCGTGAACACGACGCCGACCACAATCATATAAACGACCGCGGCCCCTCGCAGGAGGTCAAGCATCCGCGACCGCTTCCGCACGGCTGCCCCGAAGAGGAGTAGCGCCGCCGCGATCAGATTGCTATCGATAGTGAAGTAGCTGAAGTAGTTGACTGGGCTGAAGGTCGCGGTGCCGGATGCCGCAACGAGCTGGGTCGTGATCGCAGCCAGGGTAAGGAGGCCGAAGAATCCTCGGTAGAGGGGAGCGACGGATCGCCGAACCACAGCGAAACCCTACACCGAAAATCTTGTGGGACTACTTGCTTGGTAACGAGATGGTGCTTTTCGCTCCGGAGGCGGATAGCTTGAAAGGCATTGGGGGACCGCACACATGGCCAGAACGGCCCAACTCGGAATGACTCCGAGGAGGGCAGGCAAAGGATATGGCTGTCGTGGAACGAGCTAAAGACGTTCGCGTAATACCTTGAATTATCCGGCCAAGTGTGCCAGCATGCACTCATGCCGCAGCAGTCGTCTTCTACACGTCGAAGCAGTGGTCGATCAGGGCTGGCGCGGGTTCGACCCCGGCGCGATTTCGCGGCCCTGGAGTCACGTCGTCAACGAGCCGCTGGAATGTTTGCCGAGGGGGCCCGGCCAGCAGAGGTCGCGACGGCTTTGGATGTCAGCTGCCAGGCGGCCAGCAACTGGTTGCGAGCCTGGCAGGCGGAGGGAGAGGCGGGTCTCCAGGCCGCCGGGCGGGCTGGTCGCTTACCGCGACTGAGCAGCCTAGAGTTGGCCGAAGTGGAGACCGACCTCCTCAAGGGCGCTCGCGAGAACGGTTACCCGAGCGAGCTCTGGACGCTGCGCCGGGTGGCCGAGGTGATTGAGCGGCGGACCGGCGTCAGCTACCACCCGGGCCATGTCTGGCGGATCCTGCGCGGCCTCGGTTGGAGCCGGCAGAAGCCAGCCCGCAAGGCCGCCGAGCGCGACCAAGAGAAGATCGAGGCTTGGGTCAAGGAACGCTGGCCGGAACTAAAAAGGGGGCCCTCGAGCGGCGCGCCTGGATCGTTTTCGAGGACGAGAGCGGATTCTCGCTGACGCCGCCGGTGCGGCGGACTTGGGCGCCCAGGGGCCGAACCCCGGTCCTCGTCCATCGGCATCGCAACTGGCAGCGGATCTCGGCCGCCGCGGCCCTTTGTTATCGCTGGGATGGCCGCCGCGCCCGGCTCTACCTCCAGCTCCAGCCAGAGGCCTACAACGAGCTCAGCCTGATCGCATTCCTCAAGCAGCTCCGCCGCCACTTCCGCGGCCAGCAAGTGCTGCTGCTCTGGGACGGGTTGACCGGCCACCGCAGCAAGGCGATGCTCGCCTACCTGCAGTCTCAAGCCCACTGGCTGGTCGCCGAGCGACTACCGGCTTACGCCCCCGAACTGAATCCGGCTGAAGGCCTCTGGGCCAACCTCAAGGGACGCGAGCTCGCCAACCGTTGCGATCTCGAAATCGCGGCCACCATTGCCGCCGCCGAGCTCGGCATCGAGCGCATCAGCGGCAACCAGCAACTGCTCTTCGCCTTCCTCGGCCAGGCTGCCCTCTCTTTTTGATTTCAGTTCAACCAATTACGCGAACGTCTTTAGCGTCGGTCGCCGGACGCGCTAAGCTCCGCGCGGTCGAAGGGACGGGCATGGCCGGAGGACCTGTAACGTGTCGAGCGACAGGCGGGCGGCGCGCTGCAAACGGTCCGCGCGGGCGGTTCCGTCCGGCGAAAGCCGCCAGAACCGATCAAGGATGGGGGGCCATGCGTCTACAAATTTGAGCGCACCCTGCAAAACCAAGGGTCTGATGGCTCTAGTTGGGGGGCATGCTCGGTGAGGATCCCAGGTGAGGCCCCACCCTCACCCTCACCGCAAGAGCAACGGGACTTCCACGTAGTCCGCGTCGACGATGAGGCGCTCTAGGTAGGTTCGACGACCGCGGTCCCAGCTTCCGGCGCAGGTGATCAGCGACAGCCGCGCGGGCCCCCCACCGGAGAACAGTTGGGGAGGATGCGAGTCGTACGCGTAGTGAGCGGCGTCGGAGACGACGAATCGGAGCTGGTCACCGCCCTGGGCTACGATGTCGATCTCGTCTCCAGCCCGCAGCTGCTCCAGGTTCCAGAAGACGGCGGGGCCCGTGGTCCAGTCGAGGTGCCCGTCTATGACGGCGTCGCCGGGCTCACCAGGTGCTGGGCCATCCTGGTACCAGGCCGCCCTGGCGGGATTGGAGGGGACGCCCAGGTTGCCACTGGCATCCACGCCCACCGACTCGAGAT
>JALZAW010000038.1 GCA_030948155.1 Candidatus Dormiibacterota bacterium
AGAGAGCGCCTGCCAGCGCGAAAGACCAACGGCCGAGGCCGTCGCGGCGCGGCGGCAGGAAGAGCAGAGCCGTCAGGCCGGCGACCAGGGCGACCGCCAGTACCGTCAGTACTGGCACCGGCTTGAGCACCGTTCCGCTCAGGGCGAAGTAGACCCCCAGCGGATAGAGCAGCCAGAGCGGCGCCTCATGTCCGATCAGGCTGGACAGGCGGCGGAACTCCCACAGCGAGATACCGCCCAGCAGTGCCGCCAGCAGCCAGAGGCCCGGCCTCCCGAGGGCCACGAGCGCCCCCACGACAGCCAGGATGAGAAGGCCACTGATGGCTCGAATCAGAAGCTGACTGCGCCGGCGCCCACTCGCCCCCGACCCGGGCGGGACGGCCGTTGCGGTCATCCCTCCGCCGCTGCTTTATCGGGCCGGCCGCCGAACCGCCTGACCCGGGTCGAGAAGTCGATTACCGCTCGAGCCAGATCCTCTTCGTCGAAGTCCGGCCAGAGCGTGTCAGTGAAGTACATCTCCGCATAAGCTGCCTGCCAGAGCAAAAAGTTGCTCAGGCGGCGCTCTCCGGCAGTCCGGATGATGAGGTCGGGTTCGGGCAGCTCGGGATGATAGAGATGCCGCGCTATGGCGTTCTCGTCGATGTCGGACGAGGCTACGCCCTCCGCCGCCAATGCCCGCACGGAGTCGACCAGCTCTGCCCGCCCGCCATAGTTCAGGCAGACATTGAGGACGCCCTGCCGATTGGCCGCTGTGCGCACCTCGGCGTCAACTATGCGCTCCTGCATGCGCTGGGAGAGCTCTGCGCGCCGGCCGCTGACGACTATTCGGATGCCCCGCTGATTCAGCTCCTCGAACTCGCGCTGGATGGCCTCGTGGAAGAGCCGCATGAGCGCTCGCACCTCGGCCCTCGGCCGAGTCCAGTTCTCAGTCGAGAAGACGTAGATGCTGAGGATCTCAATCCCCATCGACTCGCACGCGTACATGACCTTCTTGATGGCCCGCACCCCTGCCCGGTGGCCGAACGTGTGCGGGCGGTTGTGGCGCCGCGCCCAGCGCCCGTTGCCGTCCATGATGATCCCAACGTGCCGGGGTACTGCGCCGGCCGCCCCCCGCTCCCTCACAGTGGCCGCTTCAGCGCCGGGATGGGCTGGGGTTGAGGCCTTGCTTCCGGGCTGTCTCTCCTCTTCCTCGAGCCATGCCGACGTGGTCGCGCGTTACATCGACAGGCCGGGTTCATCCCGGCCGGATCCCAGCGTCGCGACGATCGAAGACAAACGGTCGAGTGGGAGCACCCGGCCCAGGCAACAAACGACATTCATGCACGGCTGGAAGGGGTTCTGGAAGGGGAGGCCTGCCTCCCCTTGCCCTCGATCTCTTCAGACCTCCATCACCTCGGCTTCCTTACGCTGAGCGAACCCCTCGATCTTCGCCACGTAGCTGTCGGTGAGCTTCTGCAGGCGGTCCCCGGCCCGGCGCGCCTGATCCTCCGGAATCTCGCCCGCCTTCTCCTGCGCCTGGACCCTGTGCAGTTCCTCGCGCCGGATGTTTCGCACGGCCACCCGGGCTTCCTCCGCCCGCTGTTTGGCCATCTTGACGTACTCCCGGCGGCGTTCCTCGGTCAGCGGCGGGATCGGCACCCGGATTACCTGACCGTCACTTGCTGGGTTCAGACCCAGACCCGACTCGCGAATGGCCTTCTCGGTCGCTCCCAGTTGGCCGCGGTCGTAGACCTGGACCACCAGCAGGCGCGCCTCCGGGCTGGAGATCTGGGCCAGCTGGTTCAGCGGCGTGGGAGTGCCGTAGTAGGGCACCTGGACCCGATCCAGAAGGGCCGGATTCGCCCGCCCGGTCCTAATCGTCTGCAGCTCATGTTCCAGGTGCTCGAGCGAGCGGCCCATCTTGGCCTCAGCGTCTTTCAGGATGCCGTCCACGGCCATGGCTCAATGTCCTCCTGTGGTCGCTGCCGGCGACTGCTCCACTCGCGCCGCCGGTGGCCCGACGAAGGTGCCGATGTTTTCGCCCAGAATCACCCGCTCCAAGTTCCCGGCCTGAAGTAGGTCGAAGACGATGATGGGCACGCCGTTGTCCATGCAGAGAGTGAGGGCCGTGTTGTCCATCACCTCGATCCCTCGGTTCAGAACCTCCAGATAATCGAGTCGCTGAAACCTTTCGGCGGTCGGCTCCTGCAGAGGATCTGCTGCGTAGATGCCGTCCACCCTGGTTGCCTTCAGCACCACCTCCGCCTCCAACTCGACGGCGCGGAGGGCAGCCGTGGTATCGGTTGTGAAGTAGGGGTTGCCGCTGCCTCCGGCCAGGATGATCACTCGCCCTTTCTCAAGATGCCGGATACCGCGGCGGCGGATGTAGGGCTCCGCCACCTGCGGCATCTGGATGGCTGTCATCGTCCGCGCGTGCAGGCCCACCTTCTCGAGTCCCTCCTGCAGCGCCAGCGCGTTGATCACGGTGGCAAGCATTCCCATGTAATCGCCGGTCGCGCGGTCGAAACCCCCCTCCTCCGCGTCGCGCCCGCGGAAGATGTTGCCGCCGCCAACCACCAATGCCACTTCGACCCCAAGTTGGCGGACCCGGGCGATCTGCTCGGCAATGACGCTGACTACCTGGAAGTCGAAGCCGTACTCCTTCCGGCCACCGAGCGCTTCACCACTGAGCTTCAGCAGCACGCGCCGCCAGCGTGGTGTACCTGAGGTCAAGCCAGTTGCCTGTAACTGGCGACTGGGCCGTAGCTCGGAGCAGGCGCCCGACCAGGGGGGCGCAACGAAATCCAAGGTCTCCGCGAAACCAGAGGTTTCGTGGGGTGGGAAGAAAAGGGTGGAACGAGGAGGAGCGGATCTGAAGAAACGTGACGACGAAGGGCTCGGCCCCTTGGCGCAGGCATCAGCGTCCTGAGCCCCGAGATACTGTCTTTTCGGCTGGTACAGGCAACTTAGCCTTCTTTGATGCTGAACCGCTGGATGCGGCGCACCGTAATGTTCTCCTGCAGCTTGGCCACTGCCGCGGCCACCAGCTCTTTGACGGGCGTATTCGGATCGCGCATGTAGGGCTGGTCCAGCAGGCAAGAGTCCCGGTAGAAAGCCTCCAGCTGTCCGGCGACAATTTTCGGGATGGCTGGAGCCGGCTTGCCGTCCTGCTCGGCCCTCCGCTGAAACAGCGCCCGCTCCTGCTCGACCAGGTCCGCAGGCACCTGTTCCCGGCTCACCCAGCGGGGCGCGGCGGCCGCCACATGCATCGCGAGCTCCCGGGCCAGGGTGCGGAAATCCGCGCCTTTGGCGACGAAGTCGCTCTCGCAGTTCAGTTCGATCAGCGCCCCAATCTGGGGCGGGTAGTCATCACTTGTTCGATGCAGGTAGGCCTCCACCACCCCATTGGAGGTGACGCGATCCGCACGTTTGGCAGCCTTGGCGATGCCGCGCTCGCGCAGGATCACCACAGCTTTGTCAAGGTCGCCCTGGGCGTCCTCGAGCGCCGTCTTGCAGTCCATCATGCCGGCGCCTGTCATGTCTCGCAGCTGTTTCACCCGCTCCAGTGAAACGTCGATCATGTGCGCGCCTCCTCGCCGGTGCTCACGAACTCGTCTTCGCTCACGTCGGGCAGATACTCCTCCTCGTCGTCCATGTACTCGTCGAGCAGCTCGTATCGAGTCGGCTCCAGGAACTCTCGCTCCTCCATCGGGGGCAGGTCGGCGCCGCGCTCGATGGCGAGCTGGCGGCCCTCTAAGCAGGCGTCAGCCATCTTGCTCGTGAGCAGTTTCACCGCCCGAATCGCGTCGTCGTTGCCGGGGATCACCTTGTCGATCAGATCCGGGTCGCAGTTGGAGTCGGTGATCGCCACCACCGGGATCTTGAGCCGGTTGGACTCCAGCACGGCTATGTGCTCCTTGCGTGGGTCCACCACGAAGACCGCGCCCGGGAGCCTCTTCATGTCAGCGATGCCATCAAAGTGATACATCAGCCGATCCAGCTCGTCCTGCAGCTTCTTGGCCTCCTTCTTGTTGAGGCTTTCGAACTGACCTGACTGCTGCATCTTGCGCAGCTGCTGCAGCCTGTCGATCCGTTTCTTGACAGTGCTGAAGTTGGTGAGCATGCCACCCATCCAGCGGCGGTTGACAAAGAACATGCCGCAGCGAGCCGCTTCCGTCTGGATCGTCTCCTGCGCTTGCTTCTTAGTGCCTACAAAGAGGACCGGGCGGCCGGACGCGGCCACGCTCTTCACGAAGTCGAGCGCGACGTCGAGCAGCTTGACGGTCTGCTGCAAGTCGATGATGTGGAGTCCGTTGCGGGCAGTGAAGATGTACTGCCGCATCTTGGGATTCCAGCGACTGGTCTGGTGGCCAAAGTGCACGCCAGCTTCCAGCAGTTGTTTCAACGAGACCTGAGACATTGGCAAGACCTCCTGTGACCTCCGCCCGCCCACCGTCCGGCTCGCGCCGGCAGGGGTCTAAAAGGGACGAGCGTGTGTTACTCGGCCGGCCATCCAGGCCGCGCCGGCTCTGCCGATTCTACCCAACCGTGCCGCGGCTTAGTCAGGCCAGCCCTCTGACCGGCGCCTGCCTTGAGAGCTCGAGAGCCGCCGTGACAACGGCTCCCGGTCCTACACCGCTGTGAAGCTTGGGACCACCAGCCGCGGCTGGCGCTTCTGCGTCGTACCGGCCGGCCGCAGGGGCAGGCAAGGCAGGGCACTGCCTACCCACTCCGTTCAGACCCTGACCTTTTCCCGGCGCACGCGGGGGCCGGCCGCCTTCTGGGGCCCTTTGCAGCGGGGATAGTCGCTGCAGGATTTGAAGGGACCGAAGCGACCCTGCCGCTCCGCCATGGGCTTGCCGCAGACAGGGCAGGACTCGCCCAGCAGCTTCGGCTCGGCGGCGGTCTTGTCGCCCTGTGCCCGGGCCTTGTTCTGCCTGTACTTGCAGTCTGGGTAACGACTGCAGGAGAGGAACTGGCCGAAGCGGCCCTTTCGCTCGATCAACTCGCCCTCCCCGCACTCGGGACACTTCTCTCCAGTCGGCTTGTTCTGGCTGGGATCGCTGTCGCGCCGGATGTACTTGCACTCGGGGTAGCCGGAGCAGCCGACGAACTCGCCGTAGCGCCCCGTCCTCACCTGCAGCGGCCGGCCGCACTCGGGGCAGGCCTCCGCCAACAGCTTTGGCTGGGGCGCGTCGCCGCCAGGCAACGTAGCCTGCCGGTACTTGCACTTGGGGTACCTAGAGCAGCCTTTGAACGGGCCGAAACGGCTTGCCCGCAGGAGGAGCTGGCCCTCGTGGCACTCAGGACACTCCTCCCCGGTTGCACTGGGCATGGCCTCTGAGGCCTTGCCCAGCATCCGCTCCAAGGGGCCGAAGAAGTCACCCACGACAGGCACCCACTCCCGACGGCCGGCCTCGACCTCGTCCAGGCGCTCCTCCATGGCGGCCGTGTAACGGTCATCCACGATCTCCGTGAAATGTTCGACCATTATCCGGTTCACGCCCTCGCCTAGCGCCGTGGGGTGGAGCCTCCGCTCCTTCTGCTCCACGTACGTATGGTCCTGAATCGTGCCCACGATGCTGGCGTACGTCGAAGGGCGGCCGATTCCACGCTTCTCCAGCTCGTTGATGAGCGTGGCCTCCGTGTAGCGGGGAGGTGGCTGCGTGAAGTGCTGCTCGGGCAGGAGCTCGTGGAAGTCCAGCCGCTCGCCCTGCTTCAAGTCAGGCAGCTGCCCGTCCTCATCCTCCTCGCCGCGTTGCCAGACGCGGTAGAAGCCGTCGAACGTGAGCACCGAGCCGCTCGCCCGCAGCCCGAAGGCGCCCGCTTCTACCTCCGCCGTGGTGAGGGCGTACAGGGCAGGCGCCATCCGGCTGGCGATGAACCGTCGCCAGATCAGGTCATAGACCCGGAACTGGTCTCCGCTCAGGTGCTGGCGTACGTCCTCCGGGCGCCGGCCGGGATCGGTCGGCCGGATCGCCTCATGGGCGTCCTGCGCGCCGGGCCGGCTCTTCTCATGGCGCGGCTTCCCCTGGTACTTCTCGCCCGCGTTGGCCTTGATCCACGTTTTCGCCTTCTTGTCGGCTTCTTCAGAAACGCGAGTGGAGTCAGTCCGCATGTAGGTGATCAGGCCCGTCGCGCCCTCGGCGCCCAGGTCGACGCCCTCATACAGTTCTTGGGCGAGTCGCATGGTGCGCTTGGGCGAGAACCGCAGGCGGCTGGAAGCCTCCTGCTGCAGCGTGGAGGTTATGTAGGGCGCCGGGGCGCTCTTGGCCCGCTGTCGGCGCTCCACCCCGGCGACCCGGTACTCCGCCCCCGCCAGCTCGGCGGCGGCAGCCTGCGCTTCGGCCTCGGTCTTGAGCTCCAGCTTGACCTCGGGCTCAACCAGCCGCCGGTGCAGTCGGGCCTTGAAACGTTGCTCGGAGCCTGCCTGACTCAAGAGCGCGTCCACCGTCCACGACTCTTCAGCCACGAAACGGCGGATGTCATTCTCCCTGTCCACCACCAGGCGGAGGGCTACCGACTGAACCCGGCCGGCGCCGATCCCCTTTTGAACCCGGCGCCAGAGGAAGGGGCTGAGCCGGTAGCCGACCAGGCGGTCGACTACCCGTCGCGCCTGTTGGGCATTGACCAGCCTCATGTCGATCGGGCGCGGGTGCGCCAGCGCGTTGTTGACAGCCGCGTCAGTGATCTCATGGAACTCGATCCGGCGAGGCGAGCGCAGCTTGAGCACCTCACAGAGATGCCAAGCAATGGCCTCGCCTTCGCGGTCGGGGTCGGAGGCCAAGATCACATCGCTGCGCTTGCCGGCGGCCTTCTTCAGCTCGCTCAGCACCTGCTTGCGGCTGTCCACCACCTCGTAGCGGGGCCGGAAGTTGTCCTCGACGTCGACCGCCAAGTCCTTGCCCGGCAGGTCGCGCACGTGACCCATGGAAGCGAGCACGTCGAAGCGATCGCCCAGAAAACGCTTGAGCGTCCTGGCCTTCGCGGGAGACTCGACGATGATCAGACCTGGTGCCACAGCTTCCTATCTACAATGCCGCCGGACGGTTTGTTCCGCTCCAGGACACTAGCTCATGGGGGCCCATCGCTGCTCGTCGCCGCCGAGCTCGGGATTGCCAGGAGACCTGCCGGCACCTAGCGACGGCCGGCCAGCCGGCCCCCAGGGCGGGGCACCCTGACATAACCGCCGGCCCAGCGCCGAACCGCTCCCTCCAGCTCGAGCCGGCTGAGGCGCGCGATCACCTCGGGCAGGGGCAGCTGAAGCCGCTCCGCCAAGTGCCCGACCTGAGCCGGCAGGCTGTCGGAAAGATGCGGCAGCAGGGAATCGCGGCCAAGCTCGCTCTGTCGTTCCAGGCCGAGAACGGCGGGTGGTAGCAGGGGATCGTCCAGGACCGGCAGGTCGCTGCCCAGCTCAGCGACCACATCGCGGGCGTTCTGGACCAGCCCAGCGCCGTCGCGGAGAAGCTGGTGACAACCAACGCTGAGCGGCGAGAATATGCTGCCGGGCACTGCCATCACCGGCTTGCCCAAAGCCAGGGCCGCTTCGGCAGTGATCAGCGCCCCTGAGCCCAGACCGGCCTCCACCACCACCACGATGTCGACCAGTGCGGCGATAGTGCCGTTGCGGCGAGGGAAGTGGGCCCGCTGGGGCGGCGTCTGGTCGGGAAACTGGCTGATGAGGCAGCCCCCCTGGGCCAGGATCTGCTCTGCCAAACCGGAATGGGAGCGGGGATAGATCACGTCCAGGCCGGTCCCCAGCACTGCGGCCGTGCAGCCGCCAGCCTCCAGCGACCCTCTGTGCGCCGCACCGTCGATCCCGAGGGCCAGCCCGCTGACAACGACGGCCCCCAACCGGGCCAGGTCACCGGCCAGACGTTCCGCCACCGCCTCGCCATAGGGCGTCGGCCGGCGGGCGCCCACCACCGCCACCCGGTGACCGGGGGGAAGCGGCCAGCGGCCCCTCACCCGCAGGCCTTCCAGCTCAGGCAGCGAGCTCATCCAGCCGGTAGCCAAGCGCTTCCAGGATGTGGCCTGAGCGGATACCCTCGTCCCCTGCCAAGTCGGCGAGCGTGCGAGCGACCCGCCAGGCACGGTGAAAGCCCCGGGCCGACAACGTGCGCTCCTCGGCCCAGCGTTGGAGCAGGTTTCTGCTGCCCGGCTCGAGTTCAGCCCACCGCCGCAGACTGGCGCCCGCCAGTGAGCTGTTGAGGCATCCCTGGCGGTCCACCTGGAGCCGGCGAGCGGCGAGCACCCGCTCGCGCACAAGTACTGACGGCTCCGCCTCGGCCGGACGACCGAGCAGGTGCGGTGGGGTCCTGTGCACTGTGACCTGCAGGTCGATGCGGTCGAGGAGAGGTCCCGAGAGGGAGCGCTGGTAGATCTGGATGGCGCCTGGGCCGCAGCGGCAAGGCCGGCCCGAATCGCCCAGATAGCCGCAAGGGCAGGGGTTGGTGGCGGCCACGAGCTGGAATCTGGCGGGATAGGTGACCGCCCCGGCCGACCGGATGAGAGTTACCCGGCCGTCTTCCAGCGGCTGGCGCAGCGACTGCAGCGAAGCCGCTGGGAACTCAGCGAGCTCATCCAAGAACAGGACACCATGGTGGGCACGGGAGATCTCTCCCGGCCGCGGCAAACCTGTACCACCGCCCAGCAGACCGGCTGTCGAGATGCTGTGGTGAGGAGCCCGGAAGGGACGCTCCCAGCTCAGCGGCGAAGTGCCCTCCAACTCGCCCAGCACGCTCCTGACGCGTGCCACCTCCAGCGCGTCGGGCAGATCCAAAGGTGGCAGGAGGCCGGGAAGACAGCGGGCCAGCATGGTTTTTCCGGCCCCAGGCGGACCTGTCATCAGTAAATGGTGGCCGCCGGCAGCAGCCACCTCGACAGCTCGGCGGGCAGCCTCCTGGCCCTGCACCTCACTCAGATCCCAGGGGCTCTCCACTGGGCGAGTGACCGCCGTCGGCCGGCCCTCGTAGGGGCGGATGGCCTCGCTGCCAAGAAGGTGGTCCAAGACCTGCCGCAAAGTGCGACAGGGATAGATCTCGAGGCCTTCGATCAGAGCTGCTTCGGCGGCGTCCACCTCAGCCACGAAGAGCTTCTCCAGGCCCGCTCGGCGCAGCCCTTCAGCGAGCACAAGCACGCCGTCGACATGACGCAGAGTGCCCTCGAGGGCCACCTCCCCGATGAAGGCCAGCCCAGGTTGTGACGGCTTGCCCAGCACCGCTAGGCAGATCGCCACCGCGATGGCCAGATCCAGGGCGGCCCCATCCTTGCGGAGCTCCGCCGGCGCCAGGTTGACAGTCAGTCGGCGCTGGGGAAAGGCCAGCCCGCTGTTGCGGATGGCTGAGCGGACACGCTCCTTCGCCTCCCTTACTGAGCCGCTCGCCAGTCCCACCAAGAAGAAGGCCACGGCGCCAGTACTCATGTCCACCTGGACCTCGACCGGCCGCCCGGCCAAGCCCTGAACCTGCGCCGCAAAGGCCCGTGCCAGCACGACGGGCAGCCTAGCCAGCCGCTGTCGCAGGCGGCAAGACCGCTTGTGAAGAAGGGCGGGGATCAGACGCCGGCCCCGACTTCGCGCCGAGGAGCCGCAGCTTGGACGGCGCTCAGCCGCTGAGTTCGGCCTCAGAGCTCCAGTTGCCCGCCGCGTCTACGTATCCCGCCGGCTGATCCGGCTCGTGACCCAGCACCAGAAGCCAGCGATGCTCGGCAGCCTCGCGTATGAGCCTCGCCTTCTCTTCCAGGCTGCGAAGGACGTCCAGGTCAGCGGCCGGGACCCAGGGCACCCGGAGGTGGGGTCGGAGACCCACCAAGTCGCCGGTCATAACGCAGGAGAGATCGTCGGAGGCTCGGAAGACCACCAGTTGGTGGCCGGGTGTGTGGCCGCCGGTCTGGCGCAGGATCAGACCCGGCAGGATCTCTGCCTCCCCGCTGACGAACTCCACCTGGCCGGCGTCCGCCACCGGCAGGATGTCCTCCTCGTAGTAGCCGGCGCGTGAGCGGGGGTCCGGCGACAGCGCGAAGTCGAACTCCGCCCGCTGCACGAAGTGCTTTGCCCGTGGAAAGGTGAGCTCCACCTGGCCGCTCGCCGATCGGCGCGTGAAGCCACCCGCGTGATCCCAGTGCAGGTGGGTGCTCGTCACGACATCGACCTCGTCGGGCCGCACGCCAAGCTTGCGCAGTGCAATCAGCAGTCCCTCCGGCTGCCAAACGCCCATCTGTCTGGCTCGCTTTTCAGGCAGCTTGCTGCCGATGCCTGTCTCGCAGACAATCACCCGACCTCGCTGCCGTACGACCACCCCTATGCAGTCGGTGCGGATCAGGTTCTGCTCGTCGGCTGGTTTCTGCCTCTCCCACAGAACCTTGGGCACAACGCCGAAGGTGGCGCCGCCGTCGCTGCGCCAGCCACCTGCGCGGAGTAGATGGATCTCGAAGTCGCCCAGCCTCATTGCTGCAACGTTAGTGTCCTGAGTGGCGGCCGGGTCAGCTACCGGCCTCCAATGATTAGTTTGCGCGCCCGGCTACCTTGAGTAGCCGCAAGCCCTGGTAAAGCAGTAACATCCACCCGCAATGCCTCGCTCGATGTGGAAAGGAACAATCAGCTTTGGGATGGTGAGCATCCCCATTCGCCTCTACGTCGCCACAGAGTCGCACTCCGCCTCCTTCCGCCAGCTCTGCGGCGAGCACATGTCGCCCGTCCGCTACAAGCGCTGGTGTGAGCGGGGGGAGCACGAAGTGCAGTACAGCGAGATCGTCAAGGGCTACCAGGTGGGCGGCGACGACTACGTAGTCATAGAAGACCGGGACCTCGAGAACCTGCCTCTGCCGACGGCGCACACAATCGAGATCGCCGAATTCGTGCCAGGGACTGACATCCAGGATGGGCTCTACGTCAAATCCGCCTACTACGTGGAGCCGGAAGACGCCGGCCGGAAGCCGTACCACCTGCTTCGAGAGGCGCTGTCCGCCACCGAGATGACGGCGGTCGCCAAAGTCGCCTTCAGGGATCGCGAGCACCTCTGCAGCCTGCAGCCGCACGAGGAGATGCTGATCATGAACACTCTCCACTGGCCCGACGAGATCCGGTCCACCCAAGGCTTGAAAGGGCTCGCCGAGGACGCCGTGAAAATCAGCCCCAAGGAGCTGCAGATGGCCAAGAGCTTGGTTCAAAGCCTGGCCGAGGAGTCCTTCGATCCCAAGCGCTACACCGACGAGTACCACGAGGCGCTGATGACCATCGTCAACGCCAAGGTGGAAGGCGCCCAGGTGGTGGAAGCGCCTGAACCGTCGGCTGCGCCTAAGGTTATGGACCTGATGGAAGCACTGAAGGCCTCGGTCGATGCGGCCAAGAAGCAGCGCGCCGACAAGTCGCCGCCGGCCGCCAAGCCCGCCGCTCGCAAGAAGGCCTCATAGCCGGCTCAGCCGTCTTGGCTGACCAGCTCAGCATCGAGCTGGACGGCTTCCCGGAGCAGATCCGGCCCATGCAGGCCGTCTCCGCCGAAGCGCCATTCCGCTCTCCCGACTATCTCTTCGAGGTCAAGTGGGATGGCTTGCGCTGCATACTCTTCGTGGATCGGGAAGGCGAAGTGCGCGTCCAGGACCGGGCCCTGACCGATCTCACAGCTGTTCTGCCCGAGCTGGCCCAGCTCGGCCGCCAGGTGAAGCAGCCGGCGGTCATCGACGGGGAGCTGGTCGCCACCGATGAGGAGGGGCGGCCGGACTACGGCCGCCTGCGCCGGCGCCTCGCTGCCGGGCGACCCGGGGCGGAGCAGGTTTCACTGGGCTTTCTCGCCTTCGACCTCCTCTTCGCCCAGGGCCGTTCGCTCCTGCGCCAACCGCTGATCCGGCGCCGCACCAGGCTCAAGAAGACTGTCACGACGGGCGGCCATTTGTTCGTCCCCGACCACATTGAGGGGGAGGGCGCCGAGCTTTTTGAGGCCTGCCTCGAGCGAGGCCTGGAAGGCATAGTGGCCAAGCACCGCAACAGCCCCTACGTGCCGGGCCAGCGCAGCCCTTTCTGGCTGAAGATCAAGGCGGTCAAGAGCGACGACTTTGTGGTTGTGGCCTCGACCCCCGGCGGGGAGAGCGAGCCGTTCGGCGCACTTCTGGTCGCTTACCACGAGCAGGGCCGCCTCCTGCCCTGTGGCGCGGTGGTGGGAGGCTACGATGACGCCGCCGCCTCGCTGATCGCCCGGGAGCTCGCTCGGCTCGCCACCGATGAATGCCCGCTGGTCCCCCCCCCGGTTGTGGCCGGGGCCGTGCGCTGGTGCCGGCCCGAACTGGCGATCAGCGTGCGCTACTCCGAGTGGGCACCCGATGGCACACTGCGCTTCCCGATCTTCAACGGCCTGCGTCCGGAGGTCCACCCGGCCGAATGCGTGCGCCACCGACCACGGGTTGTGCTTCCGGGCCGGGCGGCCGCCGACACACCCGCCCACCAGTTGACGAGGTTTCCCTTCTAGTTTCAGGCGCAGGACTCTAACCTGTCCGGTCCCCGAGATCCTGAGATGCCGAGGAAGTCATACGTCCTCCACCCGCGGCGCGGGGGGAGGTTGGGAGGGGGCATTCAGGGCCTGGCTTGCGGCCGCTGGACGCTGCTGAGAGCTTTCGTCCATGGCTCGTCAAACCCGTTCCGAGCGGGCTGCTCGGGATCAGCCCGCCCAGCAGCTGCGGCGAGAGATGTCCAGGACCGAATGGCGG
>JALZAW010000338.1 GCA_030948155.1 Candidatus Dormiibacterota bacterium
CCGCTTCGTGCTCTACATGCAGACGATCTCCGGCCCGAACGCCGGCAATTTCGTGTTGTGGATGCAGCCGGGGGGAGCTCTGAACCTGAACCCCACACCGCCCGACCAGCCCAACCCCGCGGATGCAAGGGCGTCGTACTGGATGGCCCGCTCCATCTGGGCCATCGGTGAGGGCTACGCCACCTTCCGCCAGGTCGACCCAGCCTTCGCCGCGGTGCTTGCCGCCCGGATGCGTCTTGCCATGGTCAGGCTCGACGCCGAGCTTCTGGCCCCGAAGTTCGGTAGTTACCACACTCTGCATGGGTATCGGACACCAGCCTGGCTGATCGCGGACGGCGCGGATGCCTCGTCGGAAGCCCTGCTTGGCCTGGCGGCGTACACCCGGGCCTCGGGCGATCGAGAGGCGCGCAGGCTGGGCGACGAGCTTGGCACAGGCATCGCCGCCTTCCAGCTGGGCGAGGGGCGGGATTGGCCCTGGGGAGCGCTGATGCCGTGGTCGCGATCCGTCAGCGACTGGCACGCCTGGGGCGCCCACATGTCCATGGCTCTGGCAGTGGCAGCCAGGCCGTTGGGTAAACCTGGATGGCTCAAGGCGGCGCGACTGGACGCAAGCTCATTCGAACTCCATCAGCAGCTCAGCTTCGGACCCATCAACGGCCTGGAGCCGGCCCCCGATGACCTCTCGCAGATCGCCTACGGGGCTGAGACCACTGTCGACGGCCTGCTGGCCGTTGGGCGGGCGACTGGGAACGACGCCTTCCAGCGTTGGGCCGGCGTCGCTGCGAGCTGGCTCTTCGGAGACAACCCGGCAGGGACTCCGATGTACCAGCCGGCTTCCGGAGTCGTGTTCGACGGCATCAACGGAGACGGCACGGTGAATCGCAACTCGGGCGCCGAGTCGACCATCGAAGGGCTTCTGGCCCTGATGAACGCCGTCAATGACCCCGTCGCGCGAGGCTATGTCGGCTTTGGTCACGTTCTGGCGCACACCAGCTATCAAAAGTTCGAAGCTGAAGCCGGGGCGCTCAGCGGGGACGCGAAGGTCGTCAAACCTGCTTCCGCCTGGACCGGCGAGGCCCTCTGGAGCGGCGGGGCCTACGTCGACCTGGGCCCCGGCGGCAGGGTCGACATTCCAGTGCAAGCGGCGGCTGCGGGTCGCCATCTCCTGTATCTCGCCTTTGACAAGCAGCGGGGCGCTGCCGCCGCCGTCGGCGTGTCGGTCAGCGTAGACGGGAAGCGGGCAGGAGTCGATCACGAGGGGGGCGCCGGGAGCCAGGGCGTCTCGCCCAATCAGGACTACCTCTGGATCGACGGTCTGCAGGTGCCGGGCGACCTGACCGCCGGCAGACACACCATCACCCTCGCCTACGCCGGCACAGGTGCGCTGCGGGCGAAGATCGACGCGGTACTGCTGCAGCCAGAAGTCGAGTCGAAGGTCCTTCAAGACGGTGGTCGCCAGCTGGCCCTTTACAAGAGCCTTGCCGGTCAGCCGGCGCCGTTCGAGCTACCGGCTGGACGGTCCTGGCGGGTCAGCGTCTACAACCGCAACGGCGAGGACGTCACCGAGGACGTCGACGGCCACGTTCGCCTGCAGATCCCGCCCTATGGCTCGGTGATCGCCTCCAGTCGGTAGACCGCCACACCACACGCGGCGAGGTGGTCGTTCTGCTACGGGCCGGACTTCAGGCCCGCGCCGGAACGGCCATGCCGCCGGAGGACTCACAACTTCTCCCTAACCACCACCTCGGCGAAACTGCTCCACATGAGTCGACCGCCCGCCCGCAACCGGAAGCCGGCGCTGACCCACACATCTTTGGCCTTGGTTGCTGGCCGGTTCGCCCCAGCCATCGATACTGAGTGACCCACGGATGAGCGACCTAGCCAGACGCTTTCCCGGCAATCCGATAGTCAGCCCTCAGGACGTGCGCCCCAGCCGCCCAGGTCTGAGCGTGATAGGCGTGCTCAATCCGGCCTCGTTTCGATTTCAGGGCAAGAGCTGGCTCCTGCTCCGGGTCGCTGAAGGAGTGCCCGCGGGCGGGGACCAGGTGAGTGCGTCTGTACTCGATCCGGCAACACCAGGAGGGATGCGAACAGTCGCTGTCCGCCGCGGCGATCCCCTACTCGCGGCCGGCAGCGACCCTCGCGCATTCGTCTGGTCTGGCGACAGCTATCTGACCACGATCTCTCACTTTCGCCTTGCCTCGAGCGCAGATGGCGTGCACTTCCAGGTTGAGGCCGAGCCCGCGCTGGAGGGCGAGGGCGAGCTGGAAAGCTACGGGATCGAGGATGGCCGCGTGGCGGAAATCGACGGCAGCTTTTGGCTTGCCTACACAGCTGTGTCGCCCTCTGGCTTCGGCGTCAGCCTGGCCAGCACGGTGGACTGGAAAACTTTCGACCGCCACGGCATGATTTTCGCGCCACCCAACAAGGACTGCGTTCTCTTTCCCGAGAAGATCGGAGGCTCGTACCTGGCCCTGCACCGGCCAGTCAGTCAAGGCCTGGGCGGCCAGTACATCTGGCTGGCCAGCTCACCTGACCTACTTCACTGGGGAGACCATAGATGCGTCGTCCGACCCCGTCGGGGCGCTTGGGATTCGGCGAAGGTGGGAGCAGGCGCGCCCCCTGTCCGTACTGAGGAAGGGTGGTTGGAGATCTACCACGGCGTCGACGACAACAACCGCTACTGCCTCGGTGCAGTGCTGCTTGACCTGAATGACCCGGCCCATGTCCTGGGCCGCTCGTCCGAGGCAATCATGGAGCCACTGACCGATTACGAACGCGGCGGGTTTTACGGCAACGTCGTCTTCGCCACGGGTGCGATGGCGACCGGCGACGAGTTTACGCTCTACTACGGCGCCGCTGACGAGTGGGTGTGTGGAGCGACGATGTCCATCCGAGAGATCTTGGCCAGCCTTGACTAAGCACACACGCAGCAGGGGTAAATTGAGCCGCGTGGATCATGGACGGCATGACGACGGTTTGATCCAGATGACGCCATACCCGGAGGTCGATCTAACGGTGAGCTTGCTGTTGGGAAGTGTCCAGCAGATTCTGCAGGACGAATTTGTGGGTATGTATCTATATGGCTCACTCGCAACCGGGGATTTCGACCCGGTCGCGAGCGACATTGATTTTCTGGTCGCGACGAAGGCTGAACTCGCAGCTTCGCTGATAACCCAACTTAGGGAAATGCACCGGCAGATAGGCAGTGGTGGGACAAGCCATGCCAACCGCCTCGAGGGTTCCTACATCCCACTGAAGGCGCTGCGCCGCTATGACTTCTCGAATGCGTCGCACCCATCGATCGGCGTGGACTGGGCCTTCGGTGTTGGTCATCATGGACCGGCATGGGTGCTGGAGCGACACTCCCTGAGCCGCCAGGGCGTGGTGGTGTCGGGCCCCCTGCCGGAGGCACTGATAGATCCTGTCAGTCCGCAAGAACTTCGCACAGCAGTTACCGATCTACTCCGGGACTTCTGGCAGCGCCAGGTAGACGGAGCGGATTGGCTTCGTCCCCGGGCTTATCAGGCCTTCGCGATGTTGACGCTCTGCCGGGCGTTGCACACGCTGGAGAGTGGCACGCTCGTGTCGAAGC
>JALZAW010000039.1 GCA_030948155.1 Candidatus Dormiibacterota bacterium
CCCAGAAACTCTTCGACCGCGTCAAACTCGCCGCTCAGCTCGTAGATGACCAGCGCCTCGTTCGCGGCCAGCAGACGACCGCCGAAGCTCTGGACCTCTCTCGTCGTTTGCTGACGCTGCTCCCCGGTGACCGACACCTTGACGATGGCCAGCTCGCGGAGGAGCTTGGGCGAGTCGGTGACGTCGCTGATCTCGATCACCTCGATCAGCCGGTCCAGCTGCTTCTCCACCTGATCGGCTTCGGCGTGGCCGGCATCGACTGTGAGCGTCATGCGTGAGCGACCCGGCACCCCGGTGGGACCGACTGTCAGGCCCTGGATGTTGAATCCCCGCCGGCGAACCATGCCGCTGACCCGGGAGAGGACTCCCGGGTGATCCTGAACTATGGCAGTCACCACCCGGAGCCGCCGGGTGTCGACGGCGTCAGGCGTAATCATCGGGCTGCTCCCAAAAGTCGTTCAAGCCCGCCCCCAGGGGCACTATCGGATAGACGTTCGCGGCCGGGTCGATGCGGAAGTCGATCAGCACCGGACCGGGTGTTCTCTGCGCGAAGTCGAAAGCCTCGGGGAGTTGTTCAGCCCGCTCGACCTTGATGCCGGCCAGTCCGTAAGCGTCGGCCAGCTTCACGAAATCAGGCAGATGGCGCAGGTCGACCTCTGAGCGGACGCCACCGTAAAAGTCGTCCTGGAACTGACGCACCATGCCCAGACAGAAGTTGTTGAGCAGCACTATCTTGACGTCGAGCTGATGCTTGACAGCCACCGAAAGCTCCTGGGCCGTCATCACGAAACCGCCCTCGCCGGCAACGCACCAGACAGCCTTTTCCGGTCGGGCGAACTTGGCGCCGATTGCGGCCGGCAGCGCAAAGCCCATGGTGCCGGCGCCGCCCGAGTTGATGAACAGACCGGGCTTCACGTAGTTCCACCAGAGCGCCGCCCAGATCTGGTTCTGGCCCACATCCGCCACGACGATGGCCTCATCCGCGCAGCGCTCGTACATGGCGATCATCACGTCCTGGGGCTGCAGATGGCCGTTGGACTTCGCGTATCGGAGCGGGTGCTCCTCGCGCCAGCGATCGATCTGAGTCAGCCAGGCGCTGCGACTCAGGGGCGGCGGCTCGATGTGAGGCAACATCGCTTTCAGCGCAGTCCCGGCGTCTGCCACCACCTCAAGGTGCGGCCGAACGTTCTTGCCCATCTCGGAGCGGTCGATATCCACGTGGATAAACGTCTCCGCTCGAGGCGCCCAATCGTTGAGCTTGGCAGTTACGCGATCGTCCACCCGCATGCCGACACACATCAGGAGGTCGGCGTTCTGCACAGCCTTCAGGTTCCAACCTGTGCCCATGAACCCCGTCATGTGCAGTGAGAGCGGATGCCTGACCGGAAAAGCGCCCACTCCGAGCAGCGTGGTGCCCGTCGGCACAACCGCCTTCTCGGCGACGGCGATGAGCTCCTGCTCGGCGCTGCTCAGGAGAACTCCGTGCCCCGCCAGGATGACCGGCCGCTCAGCCCGGGCCAGCGCCGCCGCGGCCCGCTCGACCTGGCTCAGATCCGGCTCAAAGGCAGGTCGATAGCCCGGCCGCTGGATACGTTCATCCCAGGCCGGCTCACATTCCGACTGCTGGGCGTCCTTGCAGATATCGATCAGCACCGGCCCGGGCCGGCCGCTGCTGGCGATGTAGAAGGCCTCCTTGACAACAGCTGCGATGTCCTCCGCCCGGGTGACCAGGTAGTTGTGCTTGGTGACCGGCTGGCTGCAGCCGATCACGTCCGATTCCTGGAAGGCGTCCCGACCCACCATGCCGCTGGCGACCTGACCCGTGACTGCCACGAGTGGAACCGAGTCCATGAAGGCCGTCGCCAAGCCCGTGATCGTGTTGAGCGCACCCGGTCCGCTGGTGGCAAAGACGACTCCTGGCCTGCCGCAGGCTCGGGCGTAGCCGTCGGCCATATGGGCGGCACCCTGCTCATGACCGACCAGAATGTGGCGCAGCTTGGGATGGGCATGCAGCCGCTGATAGATCGGCAGGTTGGCGCCGCCCGGGTAGCCGAAGATGGTATCCACACCTTCCCGTTCCAGGGCTTCTAACAGGATGTCGGCTCCGGTCATTGCTTCACTCTTCTCTCGCTTGTCTGCTTGTCTGCTGCAACAAAAAAGCCCCCACCCTCTGCGGTGGGGGCTCAAGTCGGTGTCTAAGAAACGCTCAGGACGCGACTGCCCCCACCTGAAGAAAGCCAATGAGTACGCCGAGGTCGATGACTTTCCGATCGCGGCAGCCCATATCGATTGCGATGCTACAGGCACGCCAACCCCGCGTTTGGTCAGCGGCCCACAAAGTCAGCGGGCAGCGCTAGTGAATGATGACCAACCTAAGGATCATCTAGCCGCGCGCAGTCCAGGGTTCTGACGTCAGCAGTCGCTGATAGTCCGCTGGCGTGTCCACGTCTATGGGATGCCGGGTGCCTCCGCTCACTGGCAGCGCGGCGACCAGTTCCGGGCGGGCGCGGATCAGACGCCGACAGCCCACGTCTCCTTCCAGGGACATCAGATCGGGCCAGAGCTCACGGCCCAGGAGGACAGGCGGGTGGAGAAGGCCGTCGAAGCTCAAGGCGGCCGCCGGCTGGCCTGAGCTCTCCGCCAGATCCAGCAACTCATCGAGCAGCGCAGCTGAGATCGCCGGCTGATCGCCCAGGATGACCACTGCCCGCTCCACTTCCGGGGGCAGCGCACGGAGGCCGGCCTTCAAGGACGAGCTCATACCTGACGCGTGATCGGCGTTGACCAATGATTGGGCGCGGCCCAGGTGCACGCGCCGCAGCAGCTCATCCGCGTTGGCGCCCAAAACCACCAGCACCTGGTCGAGCCGGGAAGCCGACACCTCCGCGACCACCAACTCCAGCAGGGGCCGGCCATTGACTGGCAGCAGCTGTTTGGGACTGCCCATGCGGCTCGACGCGCCGGCGGCGAGCACCAACCCAGCCGACCTTCCTCCCGGCACCGCCGGTCAGCCGCCGGGCGAACGCTGGAAGCGGGACACTAGAGGTGCGGCCGGGAACCCGACCGAGAGATTGGGTGGCCAGGTGGGTCAGAGCCAAGGAGCCGACGAGCACCGCAGTGAGAGTATTCCGAATACGCGCAGCGAGGCGCGCAGGACCGGGGTCCCCGCGAAATCACAGATTTCGGGGGTGGTAGGAGCCGACGCCGGAGATGGCCGGCATGGACGCCCAAGATCCGGACGGGCTTTTCGGCCGCACCTCTAGGCCTCAGCTGCATTCAGGTGACGCACTGGCTGCAGGAGCACAATCGTTCCGTCCCAGAGTCCGAGGCGCAAAGTACTCGAGCTTGGCAGGGGAACATGCGGAGGCAGTGTAAGGCTCCGCTTCGGCGCTGACCACTGCCCCGTTTACCTGCGTCAACCACGCACGGCGGCGGCGGTGAGACCGGCTACGGCGGGGAGGGGTGCTTGGCGTAAGGCGCCGGCTCGCCGCGGAAGCTGTGTGCCACCTCCTTCATCAGCAACCGGGTTAGCGGCCAGCCCCAGCCGGCCACCGAGAGCACCGAGCCAAAGAGGAGAACCGCCCGAATGCTGCCGGCGCCCTGCGGCGCCCAGTACACGTCTGCCAGGTGCAGCCAGAGCTCGAACTCGTCAAGCGTCAGGGCGGCGCCCACCCCGAACCCGACAGCCAGCACTCGGCTGAAGAAGTGAAACCAACGCGCCCCCGGTCCGCCCAGAGCCAGCAGGCCCAGGCCGCAGAGCAGGAGCAGGAAGATGCCCCAAACGAGGTGGTGGATGTGAGTTCCACCCACGCCCACGTTGTGGAAGGGACCGAGGTTGGCGTGGATCGAGGTGGTGATGCCTCTCACCACTACAAATGCGAGGAAGAACGCCAGGGAGGACAAAAAGAGGCGCTCGGAGCCTGGCTTGGCAAACGCCGCGCGGTACAGCTGGACCAGGCGCTCACGAGTGAAACGGCTGCGGACCGCGTGATGGACCGGGACCCGGGCTCTGGCAGCCATCGTGGGGAAGCCTAACCCGGACGGCGATCGTCCGGGCTATTCAGCCTGGGCTGCCGGCTCCGTAGGCTTCAAGCCCACATGGCTGCCGCGCGTATCCCAGCACCCAGACCCGCCGGGCAACACCGGCCGCCAACCCTTTGGCTGCTGGCCGCAGGCGCCTTGCTTTTCCTGTTGGCGCTGGACGCCTGGGCCAGCCGTACTGTCAGCCTGACAGTTTTCGATTTGCCGCTCGAGCGGCTTGTGCAGAGCACCACCTGGGGACCGCTGGGGCTGGTCATGGATCTCTCGAATAGGTCCAGCGGCTGGCCCCAAACGCTGCTCGGGATCGCCGTGGCGGTGGGCCTGCTGGTCTGGCGTTGGAGCGCCGGCTTGCGGCTGGCCCTGGCCGCGCTCGCCAGCCTGTGGGACAGTTTGCTCAAGATTGCCGTGCACCGTCCCCGCCCCTCGTCCGACCTGGTTCACGTCAGTCAAGCCACCGGCGGTTTCAGCTTTCCCAGCGGTCACGCTGTGTTCTTCACCTGGCTGGCCGTGATGTTGGCGGTCGCGCTCGTCAAAGGCCGCGGGCGGTGGATCCGGGGGCTGATCTGGAGCGCGGTGGTCGCTGTGCTGCTACTGGCCGCATTGGGTCGGGTCTGGGCGGGGGTGCACTGGCCGACCGACGTGCTGGGCGGGATCCTGCTCGGGCTTGGCTGGTGCTGCCTGGTGCAGGCGCTGCCCCTGCCGGCGTTCCTGCTTCGAATTCGAAACAGCGAGTAGCCAGTTGCTCGAGGCGATTGACTGTCTCGTCAGCTCATAGTTTCGAAATGTCGCGCAGCGGCATGCGAGGACCATAGGCAGGAGCCCGGATGCCTGCGTGGTTCAGCAGCGCCAGAACTCGGCCGCGGTGGCCACGATAGGGCTCGAGCAGCTCCAGCATCCGCTCGTCGTTGCCACGCGGCTCGGCGGCCAGTGCCCAGGCCACCTGGTGCGGCACGTGGTAGTCGCCCACCGGCACTGCGTCGGCATCGCCCAGCGCCACCCGGGTGACCTCCGCCGCCGACCAGAGGCCGACGCCCGGGACGCTGAGCAGCAGTCTGCGGGCGGCCGGAGGGTCAAGCTGAGGGGCTGCCTCGAGACGCCTGGCCAGAGTGGCGGCGCGGCGCAGGGCGGCGGCGCGTTTGGCTTCGACCCCGATCGCTGCCAGGTCATGAAGCGGGAGCCGCGCCACTCGCTCGGCGAGAGGTGGCAGCCAGAGCTCTGGTCCGGGACCGGGGGCGGGCTCGCTCTGGCGGCGGACCAGCAGCCGCCAGCTGCGCCAGGCGTCGTGGCCTGTCACCCTCTGCTCCAGAATGGTGGCAGCCGTCGCCTCCCAGACAGCTTCAGTGCGAGCCAGGCGGAGTCCCGGCGCCTGGCGGTGAAGCGTGCTGACCAGCTGGTCGACAGGTCGGAAGTCGGAGTCGTCGTCCAGGCCACCACAAAGCACTGAAGCCTGGTCCAGCAGCCACTCCGCCCCCGGACCCCACGCTGCCACGTGAACGCTGCCGTCCGGCGCCTGCCAGAGCCGCTCCCGGGCCGGCCCCAACGGGGTCCGGCTGGCCCGCCAGATGGCTCCAGCCTGGAAGCGGAGCGTCGGATCCAGGGGCCCTCTAAGCAGGGGTCGGAGCGTGGCAGGGAGATCGAGCGCCCGAGGCAGCCGAAAGGTGCGCTGAGCAGACTGCTCCATGGTCCTTAAACAGATAGCCCCGTGCGCTCCTGGCGCACGGGGCTACAACGAAGCGCTTCTTGCTTAGGCGACCCGAACTTGAGCCGCGCGCGGGCCCTTGGGGCTTGGCTCGGTCTCAAACGTCACTCTCTCGCCGCCGCGTAGGTTGTCGAACTCGGCAACTGAGCTGCGGTGGAAGAAGTACTCCTTGCCGTCGTCGGCCGCGATGAATCCAAAGCCGCGATCCGAGACGATCTTCTTGATGGTGCCCTCAGGCATCTCGTTACTCCTGGTTCCTCGAACTGACGAACTGACGACGGGCGGTCGAAGAACCTGGAAAACGACCTACGCCAGCACCGCTGACTACCAGCGGCTAAGTGAATGATAGCGCTACCCGGCCGCGTGTGCAGCACTCTCGCCAAACCACCTGGCTGACGCTTTGCGGTTGGGGCGGTTGGGTAATGTCTCTATTGAGAACAACATGAAGAACCTGAGAAGCATGAAGACGATGCAGAGAACAAGAGTCGCCCACGTCCTGATCAGCCGGGTCTTCGCTCCGGGCCTCACCCTGGCACCCGGGCGGTCCGGACGAATCCGGCGTTTCCCAGCCGGCCGTGAACGTCACCCCGGCGGCGCTGGGTCCCGGGCTACCTTCTGTGGCCGATTCCCTGATCGGCCGGCCGCGGCGGTAGACACTGGCGCTGCTGGTGTCCCGCACCAGCGATCCGCGGCGCAGGACACTGGGCTTTCAGCCATCCGTCAAGCGGCCTGAGTCGAGGCGCAGCCCCCGGTCGGCGACCTCTGACAGCTCCCGCCGGTGGCCGGCGAACAGAACTGTTCGGCCCTCTTTGCGAAGGCTGGTCAAGAGGTTTATCAGCCTGTCCAGCCCAGCCCGATCCTGGCTTGCGCCAGGTTCGTCCAGGACGACGATGGGCGTCGCCATGGCCACCACCGCAGCGATCGCCACCAGCTTGCGGCGCGAGTAACCAAGATCCAGGGGATGGCGCCTGGCGGCAGCCCGGAGCCCTAGCCAGTCCAACACCAGCTCCACTCGCTCCAGGCCGGCGGCGGCGAAGGCGATCTCGTCCCGGACGCTGGTCTTGAACAGCTGATGATCCGGCTCCTGGAACGCGATCCCAACGCGGCGGGAGAGTTGAGCGACGCGCAAAGTGCGAGCGTCACGCCCCTCGATCCAAACCTGTCCCCGACTGGGCCGCAGCAGTCCGTTCAGGTGGCGGAGCAGCGTGGACTTTCCCGAGCCCATCGGCCCTGTCAGAGAAACCACCTCACCGGCAGCTACGCTGAAGCTGACGCCGGTGAGCGCCTGCGTGCCATCGCCGTAGGTGTGGCTCAGGCCCCTGACGTCGATCACAGCTCCACCACCCGCCCGCAGCGCGAGAGCAGCGCCCTGTCATGCTCGGCCAGCAGCACTGCCGTGCCGGAATCGGCCAGGCTCCGGAGCACCTCGGCGATGACCTCGGCCGCCTCGGGGTCGACGCGAGAGACCGGCTCATCGAGGATCAGGCTGTCGGGCTCCAGCGCCAGCAAGCCTGCCAGCACAGTCAGCTGCGTCTGACCGGCCGAAAGCCTCTCCGGCGACTTCCCGGACAGTTCCCCGATACCCATTCGCTTCAGTGCCACAGCCGTCCGGCGATGAACCTCCGCTTCGGCCAGCCCTAAGTTGCAGGGCCCGAAGGCGACCTCCTCGTACACGGTCCGGCAGAGCCCCGACAACTGCGTCTCCGGGTTGTCGAAGAGCATGGCGCTCAGCCCCGCCAGCTCGACGCTGCCGCGCAGCTCGCCCCCCAGCACGCGGGGCGCCAGCCCGGCGGCAACGAGGCAGAGGGTTGTCTTGCCTGACTCGTTCGCCCCCCGGATCCCCACCAGCTCGCCGGCCTTGACCGCCAGGCTGGTCTCCCCCAACGCCCACTCCCGCTCGCCGGGATAGCGGTAGGCGACATCGATCAGCTGGATCATCGCCAGACAAGTCGCAGCACGACGGCCGCCGCGGCAGCGGCAACCAAAGTCCGGCGGAGAACCCGCTCCCAGCCGGCCGCGACCGGCGGCTCCAGGACCGTGCGGGAACCTGAGCGGTTGAACGCCCGCACCTCCAGCGCCAGCGCTCTCCCCTCCACCTCGGCCAGGCTGCCCAGCACGAGGGGGCTGACGAGCGGCAGCACGCCCCGCGTGCGCCGCCACCAGGAGCCCTCCGTGTCCAGCCCGCGCGAGCGCTGCGCCTCGATGACGTGAACAGCTCGCGTGCGTGCGCGCGGAACTGAGCCCAGAGAGGCCGCCAGCACGAACGCGGCGCGGCGACCCAGGCCGTGCGCCTCCAGGTCAGCGACAAGCCTGTCGGCGGGAACTGCAAGAAAGAGCAGGCTCAAGGGGAGCGTTACGCCGGTCAGCCGCACCAGTGCCAGCAAGGCGGTGATGACCCCGGCACCACCTGCCGGCAGCAGCGAGTTGATCAGCAGGCTGGACAGCCCCAGCGGTAGCAGGCTGAGGAGAACCAGGCCCACAGCCTTGAGCCGGCCCAGGGCGGCGGCGACGGCGACGATTGCCAGAGAGATCGCCCCAGCTGCCCAGCCGCCCCACAGAGCTGCGATCAGGGCGGCAGTGAGCGCCAGCGCGAGCGCCGTCAGGGGCGTCAAACCCTTAGCCAGGGCCGTGCGGCTGGTCACCTGGCGCGGTCCTCCAGAAAGTAGAGGCGCCTACGCAGTTTCGATCAGGCGCTCGCCGTTGGGGAAGCGGCTCACGACCCGGCGCGGCAATCCGGCCAGCACCAGAAAGGCGATCAGGAAGGTGACCATCTTATCCAGCGGGTCCGAGAGCAGGCCTTGCTGCAGCGTGGCCTGGAAGAGACTCGCCCCGGCGGCTCGGAAGGCCGCCACCAGCGCATCGCCGCCGAAGCCCGTCACCCCACCGAACACGTACGCGGCAATGGGCGCCGAGACAAGTGCCGCCACCAGCCCCGCTAACAGGCCGCAAGTGAGGGCGAGGAGGGCTCCCGCGTCACGGCGCCACAACAGCGTCCAGACGACCAATCCGCCAAAGACCAGACTGATGAAGCCGAAGGCCAGCCGAGACGCGGCGAAGCTGGCAGCCGGGTTGCCGGTCACCGCGCTGAAGGTCTCCGGCGAGGCGTAGGCGCGACTGAAGGTGTAGAGCGCAAGCATGAGGACCACCAGCGCCCCGACAAGCGCCAGGAGCAGTGAGCGACGATCAGCCACCGGCCGGGTGCGGAAGAGGCCGGCCCGACCGAAGACGCCCGCCAGCAGGCCGACGATGGCTGCGGTGATCGCAAATGGGCCCGCTGTGGGCGCGGCCAGGGGTGGCGGCAGAACGTAGGCCCAGATCAGGTCGCTGAGCAACCCTGTGACCGCGCCCACCAAAGGGCCGCCCAACACCCCGGCGATGACAGTGCCAAGCGAGTCGAGGTAAAGGGGCAGCTTCAGCGCCTGCTGGACGGTGGAGCCGAAAGCTACGTTCAGGGCTATGGCAACAGGCATCAGCACCAGCGTGCGAGTGGCGGTGAGCGGCATCGCGGAGAGGCTACCGCAGCCGCCGCCAGCTCAGGCCGAACTTTCCGCCTATAGACTTCCCAGGGCGTGGAGAGGGATTACCGTCGGACCTGGAGCCCAGCCCTAAGCCGGGACATGGAAATCCTCCACTTTGGCAGCCTAGGCCGGCCGCTGGTGGCCTTTCCCACCTCCCAAGGGCGCTTCTATCAGTGGGAGGACTTCGGCCTGGTCCAATCCGTGGCGGCCAGGATCGACAGCGGCGAACTGAACCTCTGGTGCGTAGACACGGTGGACTCGGAGTCCTGGTACGCGCCGACGCGACCGCCGGCAGAGCGCGTCGCTCGCCACCTGCAATATGAGCGCTACCTGGTCGACGAGTTGTTCCAGGTGATCGGCCAGCGTCCTGTGTGCGCCGGGCCCTCGTTCGGGGCGTTCCACGCGGCGCTGCTAGCGCTCCGTCACCCGCATCGGGTGCTGGGATTCATTTCGCTCTCCGGTGTCTACGACCCCAGCCGCTGGCTCGACGGCTACAGCGACGAGTCGACCTATCTGACCAACCCGCTCGCCTTCCTTCCCAACCTGACTGACGAGTGCTATCTGGCTCCGCTGCGCGACCTACCCTGCAAGGTCATCGTCACCGGAGAAACCGATCCGAACGTGCGCGACTCGCTGGCGCTGGCGGACGCGCTGCGTCAGCTGGGAGTCGGCGTAAAGCTTGATCTCTGGCCCGGCTGGGCGCACGACTGGGAGTACTGGAAGGAGATGCTGCAGCTTTATGCCTGAGACGAGACGCGAGGGCTCGCGCCGGGTGGGGCTGCTGGTCGGCCGCGAGCAGACCTTTCCAGAGCCGTTTCTCCGCGTGCTCAACCAGAAGGGTGACGACCATGGTGTGACTGCCGAGCTGGCCCGGCTCGGCGGCCCGGGCGAGCAGGACGAGCCCGACTACGCGGTGATCATCGATCGCATCTCGCACGAGGTGCCCTACTACCGAGCGCACCTGAAAAGCGCTGTGCTGATGGGTGCCACAGTCATCAACGATCCTTTCTGGTGGGAGGCTGATGAAAAGTTTTTCGAGTGCACGCTGGCCCGCAAGTTGGGAGTGGCAGTGCCTCGCTCGGTGGTGCTCCCCAACAAGGAGTTCATAGCCGACATCGACCCGGAGCTGTCGCTGCGCAACCTGCAGTTTCCTCTCGACTGGGAGCGCATCACCAACTACGTAGGCCTGCCCGCGGTCCTGAAACCGAACACAGGCGGGGGCTGGAAGGACGTCTCCGTGGTCCATTCGCTGGAGGACCTGTGGGCCGCCTACGATAAGACGGGTCAGAAGACGATGATCCTGCAGGAGTACATCAAGTGGGATGACTACCTGCGCTGCATCTGCATAGGTCGGGAGCATGTCTGGCCTCTGCGTTACGATCCGTCGGCTCCGTTTGAGCGGCGCTATGTGGTCGACGACCCGCCCCAGGGCCAGCTGCGCCAACGGGCCATCGCCGATGCGCTGACGCTGACCCAGGCGCTCGGTTACGACATGAACACAGTCGAGTTCGCCGTCCGCGATGGCACGCTCTACGCCATCGATTTCCTCAACCCGGCGCCTGACTTTGATGACTTTTCAATCAAGCAGGTGGCGTTTGATTGGGTGCTGGATCGGATGAGCGACTTGGCGCTCAGATACGCGCTGCGCCAGATGGAGCCGCCCTGGCGGCGGGACCATCGCTGGTGGAAGTACGTGGACAGTGGCGCGCAGAGCTCCGGCTGACCGGGCGCCAGTCTCAGATCCCGTTCGGGCCTGGCACGACCTGCTGGGCGACGCTGCGCTCCAGGCCGAGAGCGCGGGTCGTCTGCACGAACTGCAGCCCGAGCGAAGCCTGACCTTCGGCGAGCGCCGGATCTGCCGAACGCTGCGGCCCAACCTGCTGACCGTCGAGCGCTACCAGCGCGCGGTCCAGGCCGCCCGTGGCGTGCACTCGGCCCTGATCACGCTGGAGCGAACACTTCTCAACGATGCAGAGCTGCGCCGGGAGCTTGAGCTGGAGCCAGAGGAAGAGCGGCTGGCGCTGGCGGAGATAGGGCACTCCCACTCGTCGCCGTCGATGCGCCTGGACAGTTTCTTCGGCGACGAGGTGCGCTACGTCGAATGCAACGCCGAGTCGCCGGCCGGCATGGCTTACGAAGACATGCTCGCGGCTGTTTTCCGGGAACTGCCGGTGATGCGAGCTTTCCGCCGCCGCTACAGCGCGCGCTCACTGCCAGTACGGACGCAGATGCACAGCTGCCTGCTGCGCTCCTTCAGGGAATGGGGCCAGGAGCGGCGGCCGGTGCTCGCAATCGTTGACTGGCCGGGGCTGCCCACCGCTAACGAGTTCACGCTGTTCAAGCAGTACTTCGAGCGCCGCGGGCTGCCGACCATCATCTGCGAGCCTGCGGAGCTGGAGTTCAGGCGTGGCCGCCTCCACGCCGGCTCGACGCCTGTGAACCTGGTTTACAAGCGGGTGCTCACGTCGGAGCTGCTGGCCAGGCCGGAGGCCGCCCGGGGCTTGGTCCAGGCGCATCTGGCGGGAGCCGTCTGCGTGGTCAACACCTTCCGGGGCAAGCTGCTGCACAAGAAGGTTTCCTTGGCGCTGCTTTCGGACGAGCGCTACCAGCACCTGTACAGCAGCGCCCAGAGGAAGGCTGTGGCTCGGCACATCCCCTGGACGCGCCGGCTTCGAGAAGGCGGCTCAAGCGCTGCTCAAAGACCTGTCAAGGACCTGGTTCAACACGTCCTCAAGAACCGCCGCAGACTCGTGTTGAAGCCCAACGACGAATACGGCGGAAAGGGTGTGGTGCTCGGCTGGACCGTGAGCGATGCGCAGTGGGAAAGCGCTGTCAAAGATGGCCTGGAACGGCCCTCGGTGGTGCAGGAGGCGGTGCCCGTGCCGCGGGAGCCGTTTCCCGTGGTGCTCGACGACTCGGTGCAACTGCTTTCTCTGGCAGTCGACATGGACCCCTACCTCTTCCACGGTCGGCCGGGCGGCATGTTGACCCGGCTCTCCTCCTCGGAACTGCTGAATGTGACTGCCGGCACCGGTAGCATCGTTCCCACTTTTTTGGTGGAGGAGAGGCGATGAGCACCGACTGGCTGACCATCGGAGTCGAGGAGGAATACCAGATCCTCGACTCCGATGGTCACCTCCAGCCCTTCATCGACGCCCTCATGTCCTCCATCGCCCACGAGGTCGGCGCCGATCAGGTGCGGCCGGAGATGATCCAATCGGTGGTGGAAGTCGGCACCACCGTCTGCCAGACGGTGGGTGAGGCGAAGGAGCAGCTCGCCCGCTTCCGCGCGATGCTGAATCGCGTTCTGGAGCCCGTCGGTATGCGGATCGCCTGTGCCGGCACCCACCCCTTCTCCCGCTGGCAGGACCAGCAGATCACCGAGAAAGAGCGCTAC
>JALZAW010000339.1 GCA_030948155.1 Candidatus Dormiibacterota bacterium
CCGAGTGCTGAAGCCAGGCGGCTGGAGCGCCACCTGGACGCTGACCCCTGAGCATGTTCGGGGACATGTGCTGAACCGCTGGTTCCCCTCGCTGGCCGGGGCAGACCTGCCTCGCTTCAGGTCGCCGGAGCGGTGGCTGCAGGCGCTGACCGAGGCGGGCTTTCCCCAGGCGGTCGAGCAGCAGGTTCGAATGCCCCGCCAGACGACCGCCAGGGCCCTGGCCGAGAGGGTTCGGGCCCGCTACATCTCGACCTTGGCGCTGCTCCCGGAGAATGAATTCGAGGCGGGCTTGAGGCAGCTGGAGCAGCTGGCGAGGGAAACGCCTGATGCCCTGATCGAGTACGAGATGGTCTGGTGCCTACTGTGGGCCCAGCGCAGCACCTGAGTCGGCCGTCGAAGAAAAAAGCGCCGGCGGGGTCGCTGGTTGCCTAGCGCAGGGCCCAGCCGGCTTTGCTGAGGGCTGTCCGCAAAGAAGTGTCGCGGGCGGCGTCGCGGCTCAGCGCCTGCAGCAAGCTGTCGATCCAGTCGGCGGGATCCGCCTCCGGGCTGAGGCGAAGCCCTACCTTGTGAAGCCGCGCCTCGAACGTCTTTTCCGCCGCCACCACGCTGTAGCCGGTCAACCGATTGGGATTCAGTACCGCTCGCCGCGCCTTGCCGCGGGGCAGCTTCTCGGTCAGGTAGGCCAGCAACCTGTCAGGTTCCGCCGAGCTCTCCGCCAGCGGCGAACGGCAGAAAGCGCAGGCGCCGCGCAGGGGCAGGGCAGGGGCGGCGCACACCTCGCAGCTGGAAAGGGTCATTCCGTATAGCGGAGGATGACGTCGTCCTCCCGGCGCCGCTCCTCTCTGTACAGCTGGCAGTCCTCGTAGTTGCGGACACAGATCGGAGGAGAGTCGCGGAGGCTGATCTTGTGGTGGCTCCGGTGATCGACGTGGCAGTCGAAGCGATAGCGCCGCAGCATCAGCTGGCGCTCTTTCACCAGTTCCTCCAGATACGGGCAGCGGCGCACCGAACCTACGATAAGGAACGGTGCTTCAGTTCGCGCGGACCGCCGAGCAGATCGGCGCGACGGGTTCCACGCTGGAGAAGGCCCGCGTTCTGGCCGAGTATCTGATCACTCTGGCGAGCGATGACTTGAGCCGCGCCGTCCTCTGGATGAGCGGCCAGCCCTACGGCCGCTCGCAGAGATACCGCCTGAACCTGGGCTGGAAGGCCATCGCGCAGGCGGTGGGCGACCTGTCAGCTCTGTCCTCCGAGGAGCTGAGCAGCCTCTATCTGAAGCATTCCGACCTGGGTGACTGGGGCCAGGAGGCGCTGGCGGGCCGAACCGGGCACGAGCAGGTCAGCCTGGGCGAGGTGGCCGCCGGCTTCGACGCCATCCGCCTCGCTAAGAGCGCCGCCCAAAAACAGCGCTGCCTGCAGGCTCTGCTGGCCCGGCTCGAGCCGCTGCAAGCTAAGTACGTACTCAAGATCCTGAGCTTGGAGCTGCGCATAGGCGTGCAGGAAGGTTTGGTCGAAGCGGCGCTCGCGCGGGCCTTCGACGTTCCGCTGGCGGCCGTGCAGCGGACCCACATGCTGACCGGCGACCTCGGCGTGACGGCCCTTCGCTGCCGTGCGGGCGGGCTGGCGACGGGCGAGCTGCAGCTCTTCCAGCCGGTCCGCTTCATGCTCGCCAGTCCTGTCGAGTCGGCTGCCGAAGCCTTCGCCAGGATGCGGACGCCTGTGCTCTGGACGGAGGAGAAGTACGACGGTGTGCGCTGC
This sequence comes from Candidatus Dormiibacterota bacterium, assembly GCA_030948155.1. Lineage (GTDB taxonomy): Bacteria > Chloroflexota > Dormibacteria > Dormibacterales > Dormibacteraceae > Dormiibacter. Next base: position 1,759 of record JALZAW010000339.1, read on the forward strand.
CAGCTGCACCTCTCCCGGGAGGGGCGCTGCGAGCTCTTCAGCCGCGACCTGAAGGAGACGACCGCCGCCTTTCCCGAGGTGGTTGAGGCTGCGGTGGGCGTCGGCCATGAGCTGCTGATCGACGGCGAGATCCTGGCCCACCGCGGCGACCGGGTGCTGCCCTTCTCCGATCTCCAGCGGCGCCTGGGTCGGAAGCTGGTCAGTCGCAAGCTGCGCCTGGAGGCGCCTGTCGTGCTTGTCGCCTTCGATCTCCTTTGGCTGGATGGCAAACCCTTGCTCGATCTGCCGTTGATCGAGCGCCGGCGGCGGCTCCAGACCCTCGGCCTTGGCTGGCCGTTCCTTCTCGCCCGGCTCGAGGACGCGGCCGACCCGCAGCACCTGGAGCAGATCTTCGCGGAGACCCGCGAGCGCGGTAACGAAGGGCTGATGCTGAAAGACCCGCAGAGCCCTTATACGCCCGGCCGCCGCGGCCTGGCCTGGCTCAAGCTGAAGCGGCCGCTGGCCTCACTCGATGTGGTGGTCACAGCTGTCGAATGGGGGCACGGCAAGCGCCGCAACGTCCTCTCCGACTACACCTTCGCGGTTCGCGCCGAGAACGGCCGCCTGCTCAACGTCGGCAAGGCCTACACAGGGCTGACCGACCGCGAGATCGAAACCATGACCAAGCACTTTCTCGCCCACACGATCTCCCAGCACGGCCGCACCCTGGCTGTGCAACCGGAGGTCGTCTTGGAGGTGACCTTCGACGCCCTCCAGCGGTCCAACCGCCACCGCAGCGGCTACGCAATGCGATTTCCGCGCATAGTCCGCCTCCGACCTGACAAGCCGGCGAGTGAGATCGATACTCTCGGCCGGGTAGAGGAGCTCTACAGCCGCTACTTCGGCCGCGAGGTGCCGCTGGCCGAAGTCGCGACGGGATCCGGCCTGGCGGAAGCGGAGGCGGAGGCGGCGCGGGGAGAGATGGGCGGGGAGGGCAGGTGAAGCTGACCTTCATGGGCACTGCCGGCGCGCGCTTCATGGTGGCCAAGCAGCTGGCGGCTTCGGGTGGGCTCTACCTGGAGGAGGGGGGCACGCGGCTGGCCCTCGATCCAGGGCCAGGCGCTGTCGTGCAGTACGCAAAGCGCAAAGTCGACCTGACCAAGCTGGGCGGCATCATGCTCAGTCACAAACACCTCGACCACTCCTGCGACATCAACGTGATGATCGAGGGCATGACCGAAGGCGGCTTTCGCTCCCGCGGCTCGGTCTTCTGCCCCTCGGACGCTTTGGACGAGGACCCGGTCATCCTCAACTATCTGCGGGGCTTTCCGGAGGAGCTGGTAAGGCTGGAGCCGGACTCTGCCTACCAGCTGGGTGAGCTGAGCTTTCACAGCACTCGCCGCCACGTGCACGGCGTGGAGACTTACGGCTTCCGATTCCGGACCCTCGGCGCTGAGCGGGACCAGCTGGGCTGGGTGACCGACTCCAAGTTCTACGAAGGTATTGCTGAAGACCACCGGGCGGAGGTCATGCTGATTCACACAGTGCTGACGGAGAGCCGGCCGGATCTGCCCCACCTGGGACTGGACGACGCGGAGCGCATCATCCGGGAGGCCCAGCCGCGGTTGGCGGTTATCAGCCACTTCGGCATGGGCGTCTGGCGTGCCCGGCCCTGGGAGGTGGCGGCCGCCATGAGCGAGCGACTCGGCAGCGAGGTGAAGGCCGCCCGGGACGGGATGACGCTGGAGCTCTAACTCTCTGCGGCGCCGGTCCACTTGGCCCCTAGGCCCACTTGGCGCTGGGAGCAGGGAGACTGGCTTACCCTGCCCCAGCGTCAGGTCGATAGGCCG
>JALZAW010000340.1 GCA_030948155.1 Candidatus Dormiibacterota bacterium
GACCTGCACGCGCTTACGCTCCGGCTTTTGGAACGTGCCCCAGTCGACCTGCGCCTGCTTCCCCGGCGGCGTCTCGAAGCGGACCGTCGTCTTCTCCTTCGCCAACTGCCGGAAGGGATGCAGGAACTCCTTCAGGATGCTCCGGCCGCCGTTGTAGCCCATTTCCCGGATTTCATCGAAGAGCACCTCGGCGTTGGACACCGGATCCTCACCGAGCATCCGGCTCAGCAGAAACTGACGGTAGGCATCCAGCTTGGAGCCCACTTCCCGCTGCGCTCGTGGCTTGGGGCCGCCCTCGCGCAGTAGCCGACGGATGGTCTTGCGGTCGCGTCCGGTCAAGCGTGCGATCTCGCTGATCGACTTGCCCCTGACCCAGGCTTCGTGAACGTCCATGAACTCTCCCCTGCCGACCATCTCGGCCCCTCCTGCTGCGTCGTTGGCTGCGTTGGAGGAACCGTCCCACACCCCTGCCGGGTGGGGAATTTGAAACCGGCGCTATCTGGGGAGTTTCACACCGGCGCTGACACTCAGTACGAGCAGCTCTTGGACACGGCGTGGCGGTGCGAACGCGAAGGGCGACTCGACGAGAGGATCGATCTAGCCAGCCGCCTTCAGCAGACTGGAAGCAGGAGATGCGACCGTCCTCGCCCTGCTGGTGGACGGGCCGCCTCGCAACTTGCGCGTTGAGGTCCGGGCTCCGCCTCGTTTTCTGACCGCCACCGCACTGCGGTTGTCCGCAGCCAGTCCGCATGCTGCAGCATGAGGATCATCAATGATGGCCCTCGTTTTTTGGACTTCACGGCGCACATGGCGGGGGTCGCTGGGGGACGCCGCAGGCGCGACACGGGTCGGGCACTCCTTGTCACGTTCGAGGCCGATGTGCAGCTGCTTGCGAGGATTCTCGGGTGCCCGTGCGCTCGAGCAACTGTGGGCTTTCAATTCAAGGCATCCAAACACTCCAGGAAGATCCAGCGATCGGGCTGATGGTAAATGATCAGCTTCAGCAGCGGAGCGGCGAGAGCAAGCCCAACCTGCTTAAAGGCCCCTCCTCCCCGAACGTTATCGCAAGGATCTTCCAGTTGTGCCTCCACGAGAGACTCCTGAGTGACCACGGCGCTGAGGGCACGCGTACAAGTAAGGAGTGGTCGGCCGCCTTAAGGGCGGCTGAGAGATGGATAGTCAGTCGGTTAGCTGACGCACCGCGAAGAAGTCCGCTTGTGTCGGACGATTGATGTGGAGGTAACAGATATGAACTGGCTATCGTTCGTCAACGCGGTCGTTGGAATCCTGCTGATCCTAATCGCAGTATCCGGTCTCATCGCCGGCCATATGGGCCCTACCGCAGTCGCGATTGGTGGGCTCGTGGTTCTGGTGTTAGGCGCTCTGCGTTGGATCACCGGGTTCGCGAGGTTCTCGATCGGCCGAGAGCGAGCGCAACTCTCTCACTGATCGCCGGTGCCAATTGCCAAAGGCTCTGGGGGCGGCTTGTCCGCCGTTCTCGGAGCCTGCCCCCTTCCTCAGTGACCGCCGCCGCAAAAGAAACCCATGATCCTCGTCCCTTTGATGACTGTGATGAGAGATGTGGAGCAGGGGGGCGACAGCTGCACCACCTGGTCCCGGAGCTGCGGAGGCTCCGCCGTCGACCGGCTATGACCTCTCCCTACTCTCATCAGTGGCCAGCGACGAAGCTGAGGGTCAGCTGGATGTGCTCGCCTCGGCTCTCTCCGATGGCGCCGGTCGGCAGGCAACAGGAGAGGACGTCGTACATGTTGCCGCGGCCGCGGCGAGCGGTGGGCAATCTGCAACGAGTGCTAGCACCAAGGCCGGCATCCGGCCTCCCGCTCCTCGAGACCTGCGCCGGACCTTGACCGGCGATTGCTCGAGTCCGAGATGGACCTGGCCACTGTGCAGAAGATGACGGAGACACTGGCCGTTGCTCGCCCGAGGCATGCTTTGTGCCTACCGGGTCGACCCTGCGACTGGACGCCCCTCTGGTCTACCGGCGACCCGCGGTTGTTGCAGTGCCGGCAAATAGCCGGCGCTGAGGCGGGGACGTAGAAGCGGGCCAGCGGGGCAAGTAAACTGTTTGTCGCCCAGCATTGCAAGTAGGAAAATGATCAGCAAGGACCGGCTGCTTCGGTCAGGTCTCTGACCATGGAGAGCCCTGAGAAGCGTGAGCACACGGTAGCGGAGTTGAGGCGGGCTCGCCAGCAGGCGTTTAATGCGTTGCTCAAGGCACGATTGGAGGGCGAGTCCGAGGCAGCTGTGGCTGATGCCACAGAGCAGGCACAGCGGCTGCTCGACGCACTGCTAACCGCCCGTTTGGAGTTCGGAGAGACCGAGTAGCGCGGTCGCTCCACTTGGCCGAGCCGGCGCATCCCCATAGCCACCACAGCGCCTGGCAATCTTACATTCACGATCAAACTAACCTTGAGGAGGTGTCAGATGCGATCCGGCTCGTCGACAGCATCCGGGCAGAACTGGCGCCGCTTCGCGAGCGTCTGCTCGCCCACCGTCAAACTCAGGGCGATTCAGCGAACTGCCGGATCACAAAGTGTTGACAAGGTAGTCAGAGTGCCGAGGGCTTACCCGGCGTCAACCAGCCGGTTCTGAAGTGACCCAGTCCCGCACCTCGGGCATGTCTTCGAGAGTTTCGACGATGTACCTGCGGTGGCGCGCAAGCATCCGCTCGCAGTCAGCGATCAATGCCGATGCTCCTGGCGGCGGGTGGTGCGAGCGTCGCAACGCCTCCATCACTAGGTGATATCGGCTGATGCCGTTGAGCACGACCATGTCGAAGGGGGTGGTGGTCGTGCCCTCCTCTCGGAAGCCGCGGACATGGAAACGCTCCGGACGCGGCCGCCCGTGAATCAGGTCATGAACCGCGGTGACGTAGCCATGGAACGCGAACACGACGTCGACCTCGTCAGTGAAGAGTTCGCGGAAGCTGGCATCGGACATGCCGTGCGGATGCCGGTGCTGCGGGTACAGCTTCATGAGGTCGACAACGTTTACCACCCGCACCCTGAAGCCGGGGACACTTTCCTTCAGGATTCGCGCTGCCGCCACGACTTCCATGGTTGGGACGTCGCCCGCGGCGGCGAGAATGATGTCCGGCTCATTCATGGGCCCCTCGTTGCCGGCCCAGTCCCAGGTCGAGGCGCCGCGGGTGCAGTGCTCGATCGCATCAGGCATCGCCAGCCATTGAGGCTCTGGCTGCTTGTCGATCACAATGAGGTTGACGTAGTCGCGGCTCCGCAGACAGTGGTCGGCAACGGAGAGTAGGCAGTTGGCATCGGGCGGAAGGTAGATCCGGGCAACGCTACCCTGCATGCTGAGCACCGCATCAATGAGCCCCGGACCCTGGTGGCTGAAGCCATTATGGTCGTTGCGCCAACAGGTCGAAGTGAGCAGGATGTTGAGTGAGGCAATTGGCACGCGCCAGTCCAGCCTGCGAGCTGCCTCCAACCACTTTGTGTGCTGCACAGTCATTGAGGCTGAAACCATCGCAAAGGCCTCGTAGGTGACGTAAAGCCCATGCCGGCCGGTCAGTAGATAGCCCTCAAG
>JALZAW010000341.1 GCA_030948155.1 Candidatus Dormiibacterota bacterium
TCTCTGGAGCGGCCTTCGTCTCCAACGACTCTCCGTGCGATGCCAATTTCAAGTCCTCCTTCGGCGCTGCGATGCGCGCAGCGAAGATTGTGCGGCTCCCGGCCGCGAAGTCAAAGGGGTCGCTTCGTAGTCGAGGGGCGCGGTCTGGAAGAGACGGGCGCTGAGCAGCGTGCGCTCGGCCGGGTTGCGGGTCAGCTGGAGCGCCCGCTCGTCCGCCAGCCGGGCCTCGGGCATTCTTCGCAGCTGGCGGAGCATCTCCGCCCGGGTGGCGTGGAAGAGGTGGTAGTGGTCGAGCGAGGGTGCCAGGGCATCGATCTCCTCGAGCGCCGCCTCCGGACCGAGCACGTGACTGAGCGCGATCGCTCGGTTGAGCTTCAGCACGGGTGAGGGGGCGAGCTGCACGAGCTTTTCGTAGAGCAGGGCGATCTGGTCCCAGTCGGTCTCTTCCCAGGAGGGAGCTTCGGCGTGGCAGGCGGCGATCGCGGCCTGCACCTGGTAGGGGCCGGGGCGCCCCTTCTGCAGCGCCTCCACGACCAGAGCGGCGCCGGCGGCCACGCCGTCCCTGTCCCAGCGTGAGCGGTCCTGCTCGGCCAGCACGATGAGCTCGCGGTCAGTGCCGAACCGCCCTCCGGAGCGGGCCTGGTGCAGCCGCATCAGCGCCAGCAGACCGAGCGCCTCTGGCTCGTCCGGCAGCAGCTCGACGACGAGCGCGGTCAGCCACTCGGCGTCCGCCGCCAGGTCGTGGCGCTCACCGGCACCCTCGGTCGCCAGGTAGCCCTCGTTGAACATCAGGTAGAGCACGGCCAGGACCTCGTCCAGCCGTGCGACCAGCTCAGGTCCGGAGGGGACGCGGTAGGGGATGCCGGCGGTCACGATCTTGCGCTTGGCCCGGACGATCCGCTGCGCCACGGTCGCTTCCGGGACAAGGAACGCACGCGCGATCTCGGCCGTGGTCAGGCCGGCCACGGCGCGCAGGGTCAGCGCCAGCTGCGCTTCGCGGGCGAGCGCAGGGTGGCAGCACGTGAAGATCAGCCGGAGCCGGTCGTCGGCCTCCGAAGTGGCCTCGACCAGCGGCTGGGCGGCGACCTCCGCCAGCTTGTCCGCGTAGCGCGCGCGGCGCCGCCACTGGTCGATGGCCAGCCGCCTGGCGGTGGTCGCCAGCCAGGCTCGGGGCTGCGAGGGGATGCCGTCCCGGCGCCAGCGTTCGAGCGCGACCAGCAGCGCTTCCTGCACCAGCTCCTCGGCGCTCTCGAAGTCGCCGAGCATCCGCACCAGGGTCGCGGTCAGGCGGCCGGCCTCCTCGCGGAAGACGGCCGCCACGGCCGCGTCCGAGGCCTGGGGTGCCGGGATCTCTGGCAACGTGCGCTTCAGCGCTCGACGACCGGACGGATCTCGATCCGGTGCCCGGGCGCGGGCCACGTCTTGGCGACCTCGATGGCCGCGTCCAGGTCAGGGACGTCGAAGACGCCGTAGCCGCCGATCGACTCCTTGGATTCCACGAACGGGCCGTCGGTGACGACCGCGCGCCCATCCTCCTTGCTCACGGTCGTGGCGGTCCGGGCGGGATGGAGCTCGTTGCCATCCAGCAGCCTCCCGGCGGCGGCCTGCTCGCCCCACCAGCGCATGATGCCGGGGTAGTTGCGCTCCTCCTCACTGAGCGACTCCCAGGCCTCGTCCGATCGAATCAAGAGCAGAAGGTATTTCATCTGATTCTCCTCCGCCGCTCGAAGGCGGCACGGCGCTTCATCTTCTGAGTACGACGAATGGCAGGGGTCCAGATCGACAGGGGGCGGGTAGGCCGACCGGCGCCGTAGCGTTACCCTCTAGGGCGAATCTCCGGGGGCCCGTAGCTCAGCCTGGTCAGAGCGGCCGACTCATAATCGGCTGGTCGCTGGTTCGAAGCCAGCCGGGCCCACTTCACTCCCTCAAAAGCCTATTTTGAATACGAACTAGGCTTCGACGCTCTTTTTTCAGCCCCACAATCTGCTCTTTCTCTTGTATGTGTCGGCTCCTCCATTACAGGTGATTACTATAGAATCTCCTGCGTGGCCCTTGAACCGCTGGTCGATGACTTCCTGGCCTCCTGCCGCGCTCGCGGCCTCTCCCCGAAGACCATCCGCGAGTACCGCTATCCATTGGTGTCCGTCTTCCTGCCCTTCTGCCTGCGTCACGAGCTCATTGATCTGTCTCAGGTCAATTCGCGGATGCTCGACCGGCTGAGCGGAGAGCTGCTGGAGAACGGCAACAAGCACGCGCAGCTGAGCCGACACACGATCGGCAGCTACCTGCGTTCGGTCAACGTCTTCCTGACCTGGGCGCAGGCCGAAGGCGAACCAGTGCAGGCCAAGGCGAAGCTCCCTAAGCCCACCAAGCGCCTTCTTGAGGTGCTCAGCCGGGACGAGATCCAGGCGCTCGAGGACGTCGCAATGACCGAGCGCGACAAGCTGATCGTACGCATCCTCGGTGACACCGGCATCCGCGTCGGCGAGCTCGTAAACCTCACGACCAACGATCTCATCAGCCGGGATCGCAACCAATACCTGCGGGTTGGAGGCAAGACCGGCGAGCGCCTGGTCCCTATTCCTCGCCTTGCCCGCCGGCTGCAGAAGTACATCGACCGAGGACGTCCTCGCGATGTACCCAGCGATCGGATCTTCATAAGCCTGAAACGACGACCAGGCGGAGACTACGGCCCACTGACCCCGTCCGGAGTGGAGCAGCTGCTCCAGGACCTCCGCCAGCGAGCAGGTATCAGCAAGCGTGTCTACCCACACCTGCTACGCCACTCGTACGCGACTTGGGCGCTTGGCAAGGGGATGAACCCGATCATGCTCGCTCACATCCTCGGCCACACATCGCTCGCGATGATTCAAAACGTCTACGCTCACCTGACCCCGCGCGATGCGTACGAGGCAATGCTGCAGGCTCTGTCGGCTGAACCAGACTAAACAACGGTCGATAGGCAGCATGCCCTTGTTCCCCAGGCGACTATCACTTGAGCTCTGCTCCCTAAGACTCGTGGCGTCGCAACCGATAGGATGTGCAGGGCTAGCGCCCCCTTGGGTGTCCGATCGATAAACAGAACGATAGATGAGCGACGATTCGTCTAGACACAGGACAGAACGAAAGCCAAGGCTGCCACGACTGGGAGCGATACTTGTCTTCCTGTTCGGCGGGATTGGCGTCCTGGTCGTCCAACCCCTGTTTGAAGTCGTTCGGGCCCAATGGGCCGTCGCACTCCTTGGGTTTGGTCTCGGCAGCTTATTGATTGCGGGTGTGTTCGATTGGCTAGGGGACGGTAGACGTAGGGGGCCGTTCCGGCTCGGCGCTGGCGTAGGGGGTCTCTTAGCCCTAGTCGGAGCAGTCACTGTACTGGGGGGTCAAGGTACATCCGGATCTCCTTCGCCAAGCACCCCTGGGTCGCCGTCCTCGTCCGGTACGATGCCCTCTTCGGCGGCAAGTGGTTCACCGGGCGCGCCAAGCGCGGGCACGCCGGCAGTTGGAGCATTCAGCTTCGAGGATGGCGTCTGGGTCGTCGGTACCGACATTCAGCCGGGTAC
>JALZAW010000342.1 GCA_030948155.1 Candidatus Dormiibacterota bacterium
CTGGTGGCGCTCGCCGCCCCGTCGAACCGAAGCCGGCCGAGGCTGCCGACAGACAGCTGCCGAACTCGACCCGAGCCGGCCCCCCGCCGGATCGGGTAACCCAAGTCTGGCCTAGAGCACCGTCTGCGCTGCGCCGGGTTGCCCCGCACGCGGAGCCAGGCTTGCTGCCGCTCGACCAGTATGTCAGTGATCCTCTTCGCCGGCCGGAAAGCGCCAATCAAGTTCTCTGTCAATCGCTGGAAATTAGACACGCACTTTCTTGGCTGAAGGTGTAAGCTGACGGCAACGGACCGCTCCCCAGCCCGTCACAACTTTTTTGCTGAAACTGCGGACACTGCCGAGCGGCCCGTTTTTGAGCTGCCTCGAGCGGCGCGCTGTGCCGACTGCCACTGACCATTTAGTGCGTTTGAGACAGGCAGAGTTGGGGTAAACAACCAGGCAAGGGAAACCGCAACGAAGTCCCAGAAGCAAACGGCACCTTAGGAGGTGCGCGATGGCTACGCTACATTGGTTGGGCCCCGGCTACGAGTTGATGACCAGCTCTCGTCCCACGGATCGCTTGTTCGAACGATTCTTCGGCTACGGAGAGAGTCAACCGGCGGGCACGCCGACCTACACGCTGCCTGTCGACATTCTTGAAACAGACACAGCCTACGAACTCCACGCGACAGTTGTGGGCGTTCCGCCGGATGGTGTCGAGGTGAGTTTCGAGGACGGGCTTCTCAGTATCGATGTCAAGTCTGTACCGAGTCCGGTTCAGGGCAAATTCATTCGCCAGGAGCGATCCTGGGGTGACTACAGCCGAAAGCTGGAGCTACCGAAGGAAGTCGATGCAGCAAGCATCAGCGCTGACTTCGACAATGGCACTCTAATTGTGCGCGTGCCCAAAATGGCAAAAGCGGAACCGCTGCGGATTGCGATCGGCGCTGGCGCCGAGAAGGCGATCGAAGCCTAAAGCTGGGCGCCGAGGCGGCCCTTGGGTCAGACCTCATCCGGTCCTACTTGAGCTTGCTTCGTCTATTCGGTCTACCCGGGCTTTACAGCCTGGGTAGACATCGCGCCGACCGCTAACCAGCCTGCCGGCCCAAAGAATTAGGCCGAGCTCAAATGACAACAACAAGGAGACTTCTTCAACATGAGCAAGCAAGTCCGTAGTCGGATCATCGCACTGCAGGCGATCATGGTCCTCGTCTTCGCCTTTTGTGCCGGCTTCCTCTTTTGGGGCAGTGGCTTTGTGAACGGCATGATCCACGATCAACTGGCGGCCCAGCAGATCTACTTCCCAGCCAAGGACAGCCCCGCCATGAAGGCCCTGCCCGCGGCGGATGCGGCAGCCATGCAGCCCTACGCCGGGCAGCGGCTGACGACCGGCGATCAGGCCAAGGTCTACGCCAACAACTTCATCGGGGTGCATCTGCAGGAGGTTGCCGGAGGCAAGACCTACTCCCAGGTGAGCGCAGCGGCACAGGCCAATCCGCAGAATGCCAAGCTGGCCGCCCAGGTGCAGACACTGTTCCGGGGTGAGACGCTGCGGGGACTGCTGCTCAACGCTTGGGGTTGGTCGCAGGTGGGGATGTACGCCTTCTACGCGGCGATTGTCATGACGCTGGCGGCGCTGGCAGTCTTCTGCGCTTTGCTTTTCGAGCTGGTGGCGATGACCCGAACATCCGCTGCGACCGCGACGAGCCGACTTGCCCCTGCGACAGTGAGGCTCGCATAGCAGCAAGTCTCAGCGCGTGGCTCCGAACGGCATGGGGACGCCCAGCGGCCCAAAACAGACGAAACAGCTTGGGGTCGTCCCAACAACTCAAAGCGCCGGAAGGAGCAAGGACATGACCGAGAACGGAAAGTCGAACAAGAGCGCGGCCCTGGTCGTCGGGGTCGATGGCTCTGCGGGGGCGGCCGAAGCACTGCGCTGGGCAGTCGCCGAGGCGCGCCTTCGCAAGGTCCCACTGCGGGTCGTCCAGGCCTGGACACTCGGTTACGCGGGCGTGCCGGTCGAAGGGTTTGCCTACATGGGTTCATTCAGTTCCAACCCCTCGCAGGGTGTTGACCCCGCTGAGCTACAGCGGGTGGCAGAAGACGTGCTAGGGAAGGCGATCGGCGAGGTTGCTGGGGGCGTTGAAGGCGTCGAGATCGAGCGCCAGGTCGTCCAGGGAGGCGCCGCCGAGGTCCTTCTCGGTACGGTTGCCGCTGGCGACCTTCTCGTGGTGGGATCTCGTGGCCATGGAGGCTTCGCCGGCCTTCTGCTCGGCTCTGTCAGCCAACAGTGCGTCCATTACGCGCCCTGTGCCGTCGTCGTTGTGCACTCCCACAAGGCTCCTGACGCCAAGCGCGCCGTCGTTGGAACCTGACTTCTGGAGCCGCGAGGCGAGCTAAGTCTGAGCGCTGACGATCAGGGCTCGGCATCGACAGCCGCGGCGTCACGTCGCACCTCGTCTAGTCGCTGAGCTCCGATAAGGCCTGTGCCCATCGACCACGTCTTCTCGGAGGACTCGCGCGTACTGAGATTCTTCGCCCCAACAAAGGACACGGCCGGGCTGGGCTCCTCCGACTCGCAGGCGTCAGCGCACATGATGCCCAGGCCGCCAGCGTTGCTCACGATGCCCACTCGTCTACCGGCGGCGGGCGCGGAGATGATAGTGGGCGTGGTTCAGGACCCCCAGTTCGGCCCGGTCCTGGCCTGTGGAGCGGGCGGCACCGCCGTCGAGCTGGTCAACGACGTCAGCGTTCGGCTCACGCCTCTGAACGAGACGGACGCGGATGAGATGATTCGCAGTCTCGCCACCTTCCCGCTCCTGGACGGGTACCGGGGACGGCCGAAGGCGGATCTCGATTCCCTGAGTGGACTGCTGCTGCGGGTCGGCGCGCTGGCGGACGACATTCCCGGGGTGGCCGAGCTGGACCTCAACCCGGTTCTTGCTTCTTCCGATGGTGCGAGGGCGGTCGACGCCCGAGTCCGGTTGGAGGGTAGGGAGCAGCTACCAGCCGAGGGCGCGAGGCCGCGCTCCGTCTCTCTGGGCCGGAGCACCATTCGTGGAACCGACTTGATGTCTGCCGGCTTCGTCCGGTCCTGGACCGGTCGGGTACATCGACATCGGGTTGGTGCTCGGAAAGGCGAGCACAGTTTCGATCCAGATTGCGGCAGCGCGCGCACCGGACGCAGTACCTGTCCAACGGGTGTAGCCGCCTCCTGCGAGTCGTGGACGATGCGGTTCACAAAGCCGCTGCCCCAGAATAGGAAGCCGGCGCAGAAGGCGAAGAGACGGCATTCCTGAGGCAACAGCACTTGACCATCGATGCCGAGGCCGGAGCCGCCGAAAATGCGCCCTCGGCCTAAATTAGGCGCGCGACGTCAGCCAGGCGGCCGGCTGCGTAAGCCAAGCACCCCAGTCAACCAGGGCGCGCGGTTCGCGTTCTCGAGTGCTGGGGCTATCGCCGGACGACGCTACTGCACATCCAGGAGCATCGTGAACGTAGGCGCGGGCGCACCAAAGCTTTTACGCTGGGCGCAAATGGCGAGCAAATCGAGAGGCGGCCCACCCCGACCCGAGGGT
>JALZAW010000343.1 GCA_030948155.1 Candidatus Dormiibacterota bacterium
CACGCTGGTCAGCGAACCGGGTACGGGCTACTCCCTCAAGTGGAGCTGAACCCGTCCCGATTGGCCGGGCGACTCAGGAAGTAACTAATTTAGGCTGCCCTCGCCTTCCTAGCCCGGGATGGCCTTGGCGGCAGGACCCATATCGAACGACTCGACCGCCTCAAAAGGGATCAGCAGGACTCCAGTTGGGTAGCTACCCTCCCCAACGAATACCAGTGGGCCTGGCTCACCCCCGACGGCTGAGAGCCGGCGCAGCAGGAAAGGGCCACCCATGGTCCCGGCGCGCCGCATGTTGAGGTACCAGTAGAGGGGCTCCCTCGTCGTGTCCAGATCCCTGAAGCGTGTCGCCACATCCTCCATATCGACTCCTCCTCTCAACCGGGATCGGCCGTCCGTCGGCCACCGCAGCAACCATCTGCTGGCCCCTGCGGGCTGTCCCGGGTCGTCACGAGTTTCGTACTTCTGGACAGAGCCGAGGTCGGCCGGTCGAGGTATCGCGCCGGCCTCGAGCAGGCGGGCTGCGGACGGTGCCGTTGACCACCAGCCTCGATTCAGCGGTACAGTTGCCCCAACCCAGCTCGAAAGAGGTACTCGGCGGTGCCCGTTCGTACTCGCCCTCCCCGCCCGGGGCGAAAGCCCCAGCCCTCGCATCCGCAGCCCAGCGACGAGAACGTCTGCAGGTTCGAGATCGTCTACGGCTCGCCGGTCTGCAGGACTCACCGCCGTGCTCTGACCGCGAATGCGCGCTGCCCGCTGACCGGCAGGATGCCCGAGCTGGGTCCGTGAACGAGTCGGTCTGTACGCGAACTCCGCCTCTATCGAGGCCAGCCGTTGAGATCGAGCTGACCTTTACCCCACCGCCTGATTAGCCTGTCCCGAGTAACTAGCAACAAAGTGGCATCTGTTGCTCCCAGCTACTGCTTCCTCGCTGCCGGGCGACCTGGTCGCCAAGCTGGAGGCCGACCGGGATCGGTACCTGGAGTCGTTGACCCCACAGGCGGCCCGGAACCTGGTCGAGCGGCTGGCAGCGAGCTAGGCCGGCGACTGCGCTGCCAGGGCGGCCGTCTCAGCGCGCGTGCGGGACGCCGGCTACTGGGTGCGGCAGATAGCCGGCGGGGGAGCCAACTTCGCCTTCCTCCTCCTGGGGATCGTCGGTGATTCTTCTGATTCTGCTGGTGATTCTTCTCTGCCCTTCGGCGGTCGCCGGGTGTGCTGGTGGGCCGTAACGGCGAAGGGGGAAGCATCTCATCGTCTCGGGACGTCGATGCCGGCGTCAGCTCCTGCGCTCCTCGCTTTCGCAGCTACGGCCTAGACCCGTCGTCGTAACAGGGCTCCGTATCAAGGGGTGCCATGAGCGAGCAAGCGGGCTTTGCGCCCGTTCTCCTCGACGACACCCTTCACGAAGACCTGGAGTCGGTGTACCAGGGGAACGCGGTCGTGGTTTACCGGCGCATCTTCGCCCGGGTCGGCAATGCCCCCGACGCCGAGGACCTCACCGAGGAGGTGTTTCTGACGGCGCTCCGCTGGCTGCGGCTGCCCTGCGCCCGGGCCCAGGCGCGTGCCTATCTCGGGGCCACCACCCGCTCCGTGCTTGCCGAGCACTGGCGGCGCCACTACGGGCTCGAGACCACCCCGGTCGACGACGATCAGGACCTTGCGTCCCGGGCACAACCGGTGGGCGGTGAGGCCGCCGTGGATCGGGTCCGCCGGATCCTGGGCCAGCTGCCAGCGGCTTATCGCACCGTTCTCGAACTGCGCTTCCTGCGCGGCTACTCCGCCTCTGAGATGGCACGGGAGATGGGCGTCAGCTCGGGTGGGGCCAGGATGCTGCAGTTCCGGGCCCTTCGGGCAGCCGCCCGAGTCGATTCCGGAGAGGAGGCGCAGGCATGAAGGACGACTTCTCACAGCTCGCCGGCTTCGTAGACTCCTTGCTCAGAGGCAGGCGGCCGTCCCGCTTTGCCGCCACGCCGGAGGAGGCGGAGGCGATGAGGATGGCGGCCCTCCTGAGGGCGTCGGTGGCCGGCGCCGACCTGCCCGACCCGAGATTTCTGGCGCGCCTGCACGCCCGCCTGCAACCGGCCGCACCGCCTCTCAGCCGCCGCCGCCTGCTCGGCCTTGCCGGAGCTGCCGCAGTAGGCCTGGTGGCCGGAGGGGCCGGCGACAGGCTGCTGGCACCATCCGACCACGCCACCGAGGTGGTGCCAGACCACGGCCGCTGGCTGGCCGTTGCCAAGACGGCCGAGGTGGTGCCCGGCGCGCTGGTCGCCTTCGACACCGGCGGGCTGCGTGGTTTCCTGAGCAACCGCGCGGGTGCGCTGCGGGCGGTCTCAGGCGTCTGCTCGCACCTCGGCTGCACGCTGTCCGCAAGCGAGCACTCAGACCGCCTGGACTGCCCCTGCCATCGGACCTCGTTCGCGCTCGACGGCGGAGTCCTCAGCCATCAGCTGCCGGCGGCGCCGAGAAGGCTGCCGTCAATCCGGGTTCGCATCAACGGTGATGTGATCGAGGTGCTGGCCCCGTAGGACCCAACTGAGAAGGAGCGACCTCCTTGACGTATCTGAACCGACCGACCGTGACCTGGGCAACAGGCCGTGGCGCCCAACTTCTTGCCCTGGCGGGCATGTTGACAGCCCTCGCAGCCTGCGGCGGAGCCTCTTCGAGCGGCACCTCCAGTCAGGCAGCATCACCCGCGCAGCTGTCGTCGCCGGCACCCTCGGCATCGTTCGGCGTGCCAGTCGCCAGTACCCAGGTCGTAATCAACAACTTCGCATTCACTGCCCAGGCGATCACCGTGAAGGTCGGCACCGAGGTGACCTGGACCAACAAGGACGCCGACGCGCACACCGTGACGTTCGATGCCGACGGCAAGGGTTCGGCGGCGTTTCAGAACGGCGAGACGTACAAGCACACATTCGCCTCCGCGGGCACCTTCAAGTACCACTGCTCTCTCCATCCCTACATGGTCGGAGAGGTCGTGGTCACGCCCGCCTGATCCACGAACACAAAGGAGCACGAGATGGGAGTCTTCAACTACGACAAGACCGCCGAGGTTGTCGCGCCCGAGTTTGGCGACGGCGTCGACCGGCGTGGATTTCTGAAGTGCATGGCATGGGCGGGAACGGCAACGGTCTGGACGATCTCGGCTGGGGCACTGACCTCGTGCGGAATCGGGACGGCGGCCACGCAGCCCAGCCGAACAAAGGACCTGTACTTCGTCCAGATCAGTGACAGTCACATCGGCTTCAAGGGAGCTGCAAACCCCGACGTGACAGGAACCTTTGCTCACGCCGTCGCACAGGTCAATGCCCTGCCCCACCGCCCTGCCTTCGTGGCCCATACCGGCGACCTGACTCACCTCAGCCAGCCGGATGAGTTCGACACGGTCAAGCAGATGCTCGGCACACTGCGCACGCCCGCAGTTCATGTGGTCCCAGGTGAGCACGACGCCGTCGGGGATAACGCCAACCAGAAGTACCTGCAGGTCTTTGGCAAGGGCACCCGCGGCAACGGGTACTACAGCCTCGATCTCAATGGGGTACATCTACTCCTCCTCG
>JALZAW010000344.1 GCA_030948155.1 Candidatus Dormiibacterota bacterium
ACTCTGGGACCGATGAAGACGTCGAACCGGCAGCTGCCACCGTTGCCGGCGGACAGCCGGGTGACCCGTGACGGGGCGCTCACGCTCCTGGTGCAGCTCCTGAACTCGTGTCAGGCCGCCACACCCCTCGACTGGCCCACGGAGTGCCCGAACTCCCCCAACTCGATCTTCACTTACCGTCAGGACACCGACTCGATCAATGCCCGTGGCAAGCTGAACGGTGATCCCGCCGCCAACGCGAACCTCGGCTTCGACGAGAAGACCGGGATGAGCGTACTGACCGGAAGTTACGATATGACAGTCACTTGGGAAGGCCCGGTGCCAGGCAGCAAACAGCTCGCCGGCAACTACGAGGCGTTCGTGATCTGGGACGGTGACCATCTGACGCTGCTCCAAGCCAAGCTGAAGTGATGGCATCCACCGCCGACGGGGTACTGGGAATCAAGCTGTGACGGAGAGCAACAGACCGTGAGCACCGATCAGCCACGCCAACCGGAGCAGCCTCCTGAGCCAGCTGTCACGGACCGCCGTTCACAGACTGCAGAGGTGCAGCGGGTCGACGAGGCGTACCCGGAGGGCCTGTCGAGTGCTGGCGGGTCCAAGGCCTCGACCACCGACCACCCGGCGAGCTCGCTGAGCGCTGACGCACCAGGTGGTAAGGCTGAGAGGCCGCCCGGAGGTCTCGAATCGGCCGAACAACGGAACCCGGGCGGCCAGGCGCTTCGGGTTGCGGAGGCGTATCCCCCGGACTTGTCCACAACTTCCGACCATCAGGAGGTCCACACCGGGCGGGGCGCCCGGCAGATCGATCAGCACGAGGTGCCCGAGAAGAGAGATGAGCCACTCACTCCCGGGGCCGTCAGCGACAAGTCGGCTGGAGATATTCGAGACCTGGCCGATCGACGCGGACTTGAGCCGTTCGGCCAACCTGACCAGGACGGACAGGCCAGGAAATGGAGAGATCCCGAGACGCACGTGCAGCGGTTGAGGATTGACCAGGGTCATGTCGATCCGAGCACCGGCAAGCCTTTCGAAGATCCCCGCGCCGCGGTGCCACACGTACACGCGTATGACACCGAAGGAAAGCCTATCCTAGACGCCGATGGGAACAAGCACTTTCCACTGCGAGCGTGAAGAGTTGTGAGCGTAGGTGACTCTCCCGAGGTGGTCGTGGTGGCTGAAGACGTCCGGGTCTGGGTTGAGCCGGAGACCGGTGTCTTTATCAGAGCTGTGACATCTCACGGAGACCCCGTAGAGCTCAGCGCCGCTGAGGCTCGGCACCTTGCTCAGGTTCTATCAGAGCTCGCGGACAGGGCGGAATAGGGACTCAGCCGGCGCTGAGTGGACGCCTCCAAGGCCTCGGCCGCCGACCAACCCGCCGAGCCGAACGCCTCGGCGCGCAAAGCTGCCCCGGAGCAGCCGGCGAGATCGCTGAGCGCTGATGCGCTGCAACAAGCAGCAGGTGACTCGCCAGCCGTGGCCGGCGACGCGCCCGGCGAAGCAGACAAACAGGCCGAAGGCCACGACTCGCTTCACGAAGGGGATCCGAACCCCGGAGCGCTTCGAGTAGCGGAGGCGTACCCAGCAGACCTGTCCCCGACGACCGCATCCGGCAAGGCCAACAGGTCGACGACCGCCGACACCACATCCGACCAGGCCTCCCACACGCGTGCCGAGAGTAGGAAGGCAGCCGCAGAGGTCTCGGAGACGCTCCGAGAGAAGGCTGAAGGCGCGGAACGCACCGTGACACCAAACCTGGAAGCGATCGCCGCCAGCACGGGGGGCAAGTTGGAAGGCCTGGAGCACCGCCTCAAGGAAGTCGACTCCCTGACGGACAAAGTCGACAGGACGATGAGGGCGGAGGGCGTGAGCGCGGAACAAGCCGGCGACCGGGTGCCCGATTCACTCCGTTACACGATGACCTATTCCAACGAAACCCACTCGGAGGCAGTCGACAGCGCCCTCGGCAAGCTCCGTGACGGTGGCTATCAGGTTGGCGACATCAAGAACTACTGGATGGAAGGCAACGCATACAAAGGCATCAACGTGAACATGACGGACCCACAGGGACAGGCCTTCGAGCTGCAGTTCCATACTCCCGAGTCCTATGAATCCAAGATGGAGTCGCACGACCTCTACGAGATCGAGCGAGATCCCGACCAGCCACGCGGCGCGCGAGCTGAAGCGCACGCAACGATGGTCGAGCGGTCCAGCGTCCTAACTCGCCCACCGGACGTCGAGGAGATTGGGAGACTGGTGAGGAGATGAGGTGAAGTGAGCTTTCGCTACTACGTGATACTCGATTCCCAAGAGCCCGATCGCCCCCGAGGACTGTTCACTTTCAACGAGGGAGACGGCCGCTATGACTTCGTCGGCTGGGATCACCTGGACAAGCGCTGGGAGGACACTCCGAGCCTGGTCGACTACGTGTACGGCGAGCGATCGGACCTAGCGGCGGAGATCAGTCGAGCGAGAGCGGAGGAGACTGCGGCACAGCTCGGCGTCCCTTTGCCAAGCCAGGACGAACTGGTCGAGATAGCGAATGAGCGGGAACGGGAGCGGCAACGCGGTAGAGTCAGCGGCAACTGAGGCCGTGAGCGGTCTTCACTGAAGCAGCCTGCGTGCTTCGGCGTACTTGTCCCGGAGCCGCGCGGCCGCCCGAGGCTCGAGCAGAGCAAGGCGGTCCTCCCTCGAGTTGTCCGCGTTGTCCGCGAGCTTCACGGCCCGAGCCAGGGGATCGGCCGCCGCGCGCCCGATGGAGTCCCGATAGGGCTCACCGGCACGCTCGGTAAGCGCGTCCAGCGCGTCCAGGACCCTGTTGGCAGGGACACGCAGGCGCCAGGTCCGCCAGCGTCCTCCCGGTGTCCTCAACGACGTCATGGAGCAGAGCGACGAGCTCATGGTCGTCGCCCAGATAGGCGGCGGCGCTCGGGACTCTGGAGATGTGCGCCATGCAAGGCCGTCCCGCCTTGTCCGACTGGCCCGCATGCGCCGCCTCGGCGATCGCCCTCGCCTCGGCCACGCCGAACCGGTCGCGCACCAGATCAGAACCCGTCATTCACCCGGGGAGCTCGGCGCCAGCCGGACTGTGCCCACCAGTGCGAGCCCGGGGCTGAGAAGCCTGGCTCCGGAGCACGGACTCGAACCGTGAACCTTGCGGTTAACAGCCGCCTGCTCTACCGATTGAGCTACTCCGGAGTGGCGGGTGAGATTCTACCGGGCAGGCCGCTCCCGGGATCAGAGCTCCCGGCCGCCACCCGCCGCCGCTTCGGGGCGGCAGCCGGCGTTCAATGCCTCCAGCAGCCCCTCCACGTTGCGCAGCCGGCCGGCCCAGCCCGCGTCCCGCAGGCTCTGATACTGCGAGAGGACGTCGACGAATCCGTCACCCACGTCGTAGCCATGGTCGTAGAGCAGGCGGCGCCCCTCCGGGCACTCCTCGACGACCTTCCGGATCGTGCTCTCGGGGCCGAACTCAGGCATCAGGGGCCGGCGCCTCTTCCACCACCACGCGGTGGCCGTGCCAGCGCTCCGGCACCTGCGGTGGATCGTCCC
>JALZAW010000345.1 GCA_030948155.1 Candidatus Dormiibacterota bacterium
GAGCAGGCCGGCGCGCTGGAACTGCTCCGCGCCAAGTACCCGCAGTATGCGGCCGAGCCACCGGCTGGACCCTTCGTCAGGATCACTGTCGAGGCGTGGTCAGCGTGGCCCTCGCCTCCCGGCGCGCACTAAGCTCTGGCGATGAGCAACCAGTTCGTCACCGCGCTGCTGCAGCTGGCGCAGGTCAGCGCTGAGCGGTGCGTGGCTCCCTGGACCTGGGGCGAGCGACAGGGTGAAGAACTGCAGGGCCGGGATGCGCTGCTGCTGTCGCACGAGGCTGAGCTCGCAGCCGAAGTGCAACTGCGCGGCCAGGCTCAGCGTCTCATAACTGAAGGCCAGCGTGCCTTCGGCGAGCTGCGTGGACTGCTGGCAGGCGTGCCCGACCAGCTGCTGGACGCCGAGCCGGGCGGCGAGGAATGGACGCTGCGCCAGGCTCTTGGCCACGTCCTGCTCGTCGAGCGGCGCTACCGGGCTCAGACTGGCTACGCGTTGGAGAGGGGCGACGACCAGCCGATTTATCTGAAGCTCGAGTTGCAAGTCAGCGAGGCGGAGCAGCAGGGCGGCGTCCTGGACTGGATCGAGCGCCTGGCTGCCGAACGAGCGGAGGCGGCTGCCGCGATCACTGACGCCGAGACGCTCCTGCACAGACCCACCCTGTGGGCTGGGTTCGAGGTGGATGTCCGATTCCGTCTGGCGAGATTCGCCGGACATATCGCCGAGCACACAATCCAGCTGGAGAAGACGCTGGCGGCGATCGGCTGGCAGCCTAGCGAACCGCAGCGGCTGGTCAGGCGCATCTCTGCCGCCCGCGCCGGGCACGAGCTCTGGAGCCAGCCAGAGGTCCTGGCTGCGCTGGATGCGCTGCACCTGCAGCGAGCGGCGGAACTGACGCGCGCGAGCTGAATCACCCGCTGCCCGCGGCCGGGGCGACCAGGCGGCTGGCACGGCGCACTGTAGTGGCAAGCCTGCTGCTTCAACTGCCTTTCGGGCTCGTCTTTGCCTGGGGAGCGGTGGTGCCCCACGTCCGGGCGGAGGGTTGGAGCCCGCTGCTGACGGGAGCCGTCTTCTCTGCCACGCCCTTCGGTTATGGAATGGGAACGCTCATCGGCGGCCGCCTGTCGGATCGCCTCCCGGCCCGAGCCGTCTGTGCGGGCGGGGTGGCCCTGCTGCTGTTGGGCTTCGCGGTCGCCCTCTCGCTCCCCTCGGGCTTGAGCTTCGTGGTGGCCTATGGCTGGCTCGGACTGGGGCTGGGCGGCGGCATGGCGCTGTCGGGCTCGGTAGCCGCCACGGTCGCCCTCTTCCCCGCTCGCAGCGGTCTCGTCGGCGGCGCCATCACCGCCGCCTACGCAGCGGCGGCAGTCTTCCAGGCGCCGCCGCTCAGCCTTCTGGCCGACCTCCTGGGCTGGGTCTCCGCTCTGCGCGTAGTCGCCGCCGCCATGGCGGTGGTGGGCATCGCCGCCGTGGTGGCCATGCCGGCAACCACCCCGTCGATGAGAACCAGGGCAACTCAATTGGCCGATCCGCTCGTGCTGCTTCGGCGGCGTCCGGTGTGGGGCGGCTGCGTACTGGCTTTGACGACGGCCTGTTTGGGCGCCTACGCCGCCGTCAACCTGGCCCCGCAGGCACGCGATGCCGGGGTGGCTGTGGCGATGGTGGCGGTGGTCCTCCTCTGCTTCTCGCTGGGCAACACAGCCGGCCGCCTGGCCGCTGGCGCGAGCGCCGACCACTGGGGCGTCACAGTGGCGGGTCTGGGAGTGGTCGGCGCGAATCTGATCGCGACGTTGCTGGTGGCGACCGGGAGCGCCTCCGTCGCCGCCTATCTGACCGTCGGCGCTGCGGCGGGGCTGGGGCTGGGGGGCTCGGCCGGGCTCGTCTCCAGGCTGGCCCGGGAGGCGGTGCCGGAGGCGCCCAACTCCACCTTCGGGCTGGTCTTCGCCGCCTACGCCGCAGGCGCCCTGTCGGGACCCTTGCTGGGCGCGATCGCGGGCGGCGGCCGTGGCGCCTGGCTGGTCGTCGGCCTCCCCTCCCTGGTCGGTGTGCTGGCGCTCAGACTGCGAACCGGCGGCTGAGCCTGAGGACCTGAACCATCCGCTGAGAACCAGTTTCACAATCACTCGGGGCAAGGGACGGAACCTTGAACACCTGCGGGGAGGGCGCCGAACAGCTCAGCGCTGGCGGGCGACAGCACCACCCCGCCACGTGGCGAGTGTTACGCCGACAGCCGCCATCAGCATCCACAGAGCGAGATAAGGAAGCTCGGCAGCAGGGCTATCGGCACCTCATGACCGGCGTCGACGAGAAAGCTCGACAGCCAATGCCGAAAACTGCCCGGGTCAACCAAGAACGTCGCTCCGCCTTTGCCGGCACGACCCACTAAGCGTCGAGCGGCCGATCCCGCGACAGCACCAGAAAAATGCCGCCCAGCACCACTGCCAGCGCGATCGATCCCCACTCGGCTCGACTGTCGCCCGGAAAGGTGAGTCGCAGTACTGTCGAGACGACGAGATAAACCCCGGCCAAGCCGAGGGCAAGCTTCAGGCGGCGGGCGACGTTGCGCAGCTGGTTGCGCAAGCCGCCAGGCCGAAGCGAGAGGACTGACACGACGAGCACTACCAGCAGGAGCAGGCCGATGAAGTATCCGCGCATCTGACTACCCAAGTCTGCCCGATGCTCCGACCCCCTCGGCTCAGGCCAAGCCGGGCGAGGCGGCGCCGCGCGGGTAGTCTGGCCAGGGTGTGGCTGAGATGCACCCGCCGCTGCGGCGGCGAACTTTTCAAGGCGCTTTCGGCCGAGTTGATCGTCGACTCGGCCGGGCGGTATCAGGATCACGAGATCACACTGGCCGGCTACGCCTGCCTGAACTGTGGTGCGCCGGCGCTCGATCTGAGCGCCGTGCCGGCCGAACTGGAGCTGCAGGCGGCCGAGGAACTGGCGCCGGTGGCCGTCGACGTCCTCTGCCCCATCTGTGAGACGGGAGTCTCGATCCTGCCCGGCGATGAATGCCCCAACTGCGGCGCGGCGCTGATCTCCTGAGCCGCGCCCGCTGCTGCACTCTTTGACCGGGCCCCGGCAATCTGCCGTGAGGGGCAGTTGGTGCCAACCGGGGCGGGCTTGGTTGCCGACACGCTGGCGTGAGCACGCCGTCGACCCACGGTGCAGCAGTCCTGCCGGCACCGGAACCGACAGCTCGTAGCCCAAGCTCCGCGGTCATGAACACCCGGGCCACAGGGCTCAGCGGACGCTCCCGGATCCTCTACGTGGGCCCCTTCCTCAGCATGTTCGACCGCTTCTCCATCGCGCCGCTTCTGCTGCCAATCGCTCATGACCTGCGGGTGACTGTGGCGCAAGTCACAGTGGTGGCGACCGCCTACTTCCTGCTCTACGGCGCGATGCAGGTGGTCTACGGGCTGATCTCGGATCGGATCGGGCGCGTCCTACTGCTGCGGCTTACCTGCGTCGGTGCCGCCGCGGCGGGCCTGGTCTCTGCCTTTGCTCCCAACCTGCCGCTGCTCATCGCCGGTCGGGCTC
>JALZAW010000346.1 GCA_030948155.1 Candidatus Dormiibacterota bacterium
CCCACACGAGAGCCCCGACGGCGGCCGCCGTGCCGAACGTGAGGCGACCGGCGAAGACCAGCGGATGACCGTGGCGGAGCTGGCCGAGGCTCTGCCAGAGGTTGACGAAGACGGCGACCAGGAGGCGTCCGGGACCCCTGTCGCGCGCCTCGCTCTCGTCCAGATCGCGGATCGCGGCCACTATGTTGAGCCGGCTGACCCGATAGGCGCTGACGGCCACCACGATGAATGTGAGGGCCACGCCCAAGCAGAACGCGACGACCAGCGTCGGCCACTCGACGTGATAGATCAGGTCGAGTCCCTTGTAGAACCCCGTGAAGATGCTCGAGATGACGCCAACCATCAACTTGCCGACCAGGAGGCCGAGCGCGACTCCCACCAGGCTGGCGCCAATCGTGTACGCCATGCCCTCGAAAAGGAACATCTGGGTCAGGTGGCGGCGCTTCAGGCCCACGGCGCGGCTCATGCCCATCTCCGCCCGGCGCTCGGCGGCGAGCATCACGAAGATCAGGAAGATCAGCAGCACGCCGACGGCCAGCGAGAAGAAGCTGACGCCCAGCAGCGCCGCGCTGGCGACCAGCCCGCTGAACTGCGCGAAGAGGACTCCGTCCGACTTGTAGGGGTTGAGGATGTTCAGCTGGAGCTGTCCGGCCGCCTGGTCGAAGCGGCCGAGCTGTGGAGGAGCCGATTGCGCCACGAGCTGGCGGATCTGCTTGCGCAGGCCCGCGTTGACGACTGTCGCCTTGAACGCAGGGCTCACCCCGCCCAGGGCCGGCTCTGAGAGGAGAGTGTCCAGCGCCGGCCGCACCGCGTCGCTGGCGGGCAGCCCGGCCCTCAGCTGCGTGAGCCGCTTTCGGATCGGGGGCAGCTGCAGCAGGTCGCGCACCTGACCGGCCGCGGCGCTGTCGACGTTGAGCGCTTGCAGCCGCTGCTGCGCATCCGTCATCGCCGCCTGGGTCGTCGCCGCGCTAGCGTTCTTCGGGAGCGACTGGCTCACCGCCCGCTGGATGATCCGCTGCTCGAAGCTGTCACCGATCAGAGCCTTGAACCGGTTCGTGACGGCCGGCCTGTCGACTTCGACGAGCAGGTTCTGGGAGAGCTGCTTGTTAGGATCCAGGAAGCTGGCCTGGTCGTGGATGGCCTTCAGCTGGCCGTGGATGGCCGGCCGCTGAAGGTAGGCCTTGAGGTCCGCCGCCGCCTGGTCGTCGATGAAGGAGCCGCGCAGGCGTTGGACCACCTCCTGGCCGGAGCTCCCGTTGGTGCCGAGGTCGTCGAGCCCGCCAGAGCCGCGGTTGTGGATGTAGACCAGGTTGTACCCGGTGGGGCGGTCCAGGACCGTGCGCATGGTGGCAAGCGGCAGCAGAACGGAGTCGACGACCGGGCCCTGGTTGGCGATGGTCGGGTTGACCTCGGTGTCCAGGACGCCGCGCACCTGGACGTCGACCGGCTTGCCGTTGATGACCACCTGCATTCGATCGCCGATCCTGGCGTTCAGCTTGTCGGCCAGCGAGTTTCCGATGTAGACCTGGCGCGGCCCAAGGTCGGCCACCGAGAGAGCGCCGCCCGATCGGCTGTGAAGGCCGCCCCAGAGCCGGTCGAACTCGCTGGGCACCCCGAAGACGACGAGGCTCTCCGAGCTGGCCTGTCCGCTCGTCGCGTCGTTGACACCGCCCGGCGCGACGATGACGCCGGCGGCCAAGTCCACGTTGCCGTCGGCGCGGGCGTGGTCGATCACCTCCATCGTCTGCGTTGCGGAGAAGAAGTCCGTGTCCGTGGTCCCGGCGCCCACCGGCGTCCGGTCGCTCTGCCGCGCGACGGCCTCGTCGATACCCGCGATCTGCCGCAGCTCGATCGACTGCAACGAATAGCTGAGGGTGTCGCCGACTGCCAGGGCGGCGGTGATGATCAGGCTGGCCAGCATAAGGCCGACCACGATCAGCGCCGTCTGGGCGCGGCGCCGGGGGATGTTGCGCAGCGCCATCCGGAGCAGCACCCGGTTGAAAGCGGCAAATCCGAGCAGAACGAGCAGGACTCCGCCGACGCCCGCCGCCGCCCAGAGGGCCAGGCTTTCGGCCGGGATGCCCAGCGCCCCGATCATCGAGCGCTGCTGGAGGGCACCCGCTCCGGCTCAGTGCTGGCCGCCTGCTCCGACGCCGCGAGGCGGTCACCGCTGTCGGAGCCGATCTTGCCGTCGCGCATCCGGATCAGGCGCTGGGCCAGCGCGCCGATCTCTTCGGCGTGCGTCACCCAGACGAAGGTCTGCGCGTTCTGCTGGTTCAGCTCGATCATCAGCTCCATGATTCCCGCACTGGTCTCGCTGTCCAGGGCGCCCGTGGGCTCGTCCGCCCATACGATGGCCGGCCGAGTGGCGAGGGCCCGCGCGATGGTGAAACGCTGGCGCTGGCCCCCGCTCATCTCGGCGGGGCGATGGTTGGCCCAGGCGGTCACCCCGACCATTTCGACGGCTTCTCTGGCGCGTCTGCGGGCCTGCGAGGGACGCACGCCGCCCACGAGCATGGGCAGCTCCACGTTCTCGATGCCGCTCAAGATCGGCAGCAGGTTGTAGGTCTGGAAGATGAATCCCATCTCGCGGGCGCGGAAGTCGGTCTTCTGGTTGTCGGTCAGCTCCCGCAGGTCCTGGCCCGCGATCCTGACCTGGCCGCTGTCGATGGTGTCGAGCCCGCTCAGACAGTTGAGCAGTGTGGTCTTGCCGCAGCCGCTGGGGCCCATGACCGCGACCACCTCGCCGCGGCGGACGATCAGGTCGACGCCCGCGAGCGCCTCCACCTTGTTGCGCCCGGTGTCGTAGAGCTTGCGGACTCCCTGTGCCTCGATGATGGTTCCGGTCAAGATGCGATGACCTCCCGTTGGGTGCGCTTGGCAGCGTTCGTAGGCAACGTCCGGAAGGCTAAGCACCGCGTGTGTCCAATTTGTGGCGCATGGGTTCGGCATCGGTTGCCCTTTCCGACTGGTTGTGCGCACATGCGTGAGCCGATGGTGCGGCGCTGCGCCGGCCCGGTTGACACGACATGGTTCTGGCACAGGCCGGGATGACCATGGGTCGAGGTCAGATGGACAACCGGAAGCCTCAGTCGGCGCTTGGACCCTTCTTTGGGTGCTGGTGAGGCCGCGCACTTACGCCAATCTCCTCTACCTCCTGCTCAGCTTCCCGCTGGCCCTGGCCTATGCCATGATGCTCGGCTCGAGCGCCGCCCTGGGTGTGCCCCGCTGGCCCGCCGCGAGCGGGGGCGTCACCGTCGCCCATGCCGAGCCGCTGCCAGCGCTGCTGGTCCTCGCCGATCGCGACCGGCTTACCCAGGTGCTGATCAACCTGGTCCGCAACGGCGTCAACCACACCCCGGAGGGCGGCGCCGTATACCTGCAGGCCGGGGAGCTAGTGCAGCGCGTCGTAAATAACTTGCGCTTTAGGTGGGAAGGCAGGATGATGTCTTCATGGCCAATCGTCCCGCTCCCGCTCTCCGACTCGACGACGATCAACGGGCTGCGCTAAGTACCTGGGC